>JASHRE010000027.1 GCA_030037515.1 Candidatus Sulfotelmatobacter sp. | reverse complement strand
AGCACCTTCTCGAGGAGAAGAATCAGCCTGTCCTGCCAGATGGCCATCGGCTTTTGTCTCCAGTGTCAGAAAATCAGCATAGCCCAGTGGTCTCTACAAGGTGCTAAATTCTGTCAGCGACGAAGGCCAGAGGATCACGTAGTCCTCACCATCCGACTCTCGATACGCAGAGCGCATGACATTAGGTATGCCCTTGTGGGTTCCGGAAATTCTGAGCCGTTAATTCCGGAAATTCTGACCCTTTCCGACTTTGCAGGCAAGTCGTCCTGCAAGTTCAGATGACGGGTTCTTCCCGAGGGTCCATCGAGCTGGATAAAGCGACCACGCTCCAGGATCCGATCCAAGATTGCCGCCGCCAGGTCTTCATCGTGTAACACCTTTCCCCACTCGCTCAGTGGTTTGTTGGTGGTGAAGATCATCGGCCGTTTTCTGAGATGACGATCATTGACCACATGGAAAAGAACATTGGCGGCGTCTTGCCCGTAGGTTAAGTAGCCAATCTCATCAATCACCAGGACGTGAGGATGGGTGTAGGTGGATAGCGACTCCTGTAATCGTCCTTTCTTACTTGCATTGGAAAGATCCTCGATCAGTTCTGCTGCCGTCGTACACAATGTGTCGAAGCCATTCTGGATGGCGCGATAACCGATCGCGACAGCGAGATGGGTTTTTCCTCGGCCGGTCTTACCGTAGAAAATTAGCGACCGTCCCTCCGTGACGAAGTCCGGCCCCAGATAGGAACCGAGGAGCGAATGCCGCAGTGTGCTCTGCAGACTGAAGTCGAACTCGTCAATGGTCTTGAAGAAGGGGAAGTGCGCTTTGCGGGTCAGCCGTTGCAAGCGGGTTTGCTTGCGATGCGCCACCTCCTCGGCCAGCAGCAGCGCCAGAAAATCGCGGTAGGTCCAGTTCTCTTTCTCGGCTCGATCCGCCACCGCTTGGAAGATACGTCGTGTGTGTGCCAAATTCAGCCGTCGAAACAGAGGCTCCAACTGCCCCTCCGACAGCTGCGGAGTTTTCCTCTCTGCTTCCAGATTGTGATTCTTATCTCTCATACGGGAACCTCCTGGCCTTTTCCTCCCCAGCGGATGATTTCGCAGCGGTCCTCGCCGTCAAGGGTTCGCTCTCGCCGCGCCACCCACGGCGCGCCCTTGACCGCTGCGGGCCGCTGCAATTCGCTCCGCCAGGGAGGAAAAGCAGAAATAAAAAGGTTTTTGTCTTGGGCCCCAAAAATCTTGCGCCAGGATGCCCTAGGAACGACGATCGGCAACTCGCTCGACCCCTAGCATCCCCCCTTTCGTCCACTTTCACTGCACCCCCTGCGAAAAACTCAACTCGGCTTGCAAAGATCGCTCTACGTACATCGCACCGAAAGTCTGCTGCTTCAAACCTTCCTCCATCGCCCGCCGCAGAACCTCAGCCCCGTGACTCTGCAGAATGCGGTGCAGCCGATCGACATCCTCGAACCAGTGCCCCGGCCGACGATGCACGATCTCGGTGAGGTAGCGTATCGCCGGCTCTCCCAACTCCATCAGCTGCTGCCGCTTCAGGTAGCGCTTGCCCCGTTTCCCCGAGACCGCGGCCACCATGGCCGCGCGATGTTCGGCCAGCGAGGATCCCTCGTGCGCCACCAACTTCCGGGGATGCTTGGCTTCATAACGACCAGCCACGATGCGCACTCGATCCGCATACAAGTACAACGTGCCTGGCATGCTGATCGCCTCCGGCGGCATGGAATAGGCATGACCCTCGTGCACCACCGTCCCCGTCGGTCCAACATAGACCGGAATCCGTAAAGCCAGCTCTTCCGGCTGTACTTTCAGAGCTCGCAATCGCGGTGCTTCTTCCGCCAGGCGCAGCGTGGGAATGATCCCCGTCGCGCGACAGCGACGTTGCTCGTTCACCTCGTGATGCCAATCCTGCAACTGCTGTCCAAGATCTTCTTCATCATGGAACCGCCGCACCTTAAAGAAGGAAGACTTTACGAAACCTACCAAGTTCTCCACGCTTCCTTTTTGTTGAGCGCGATACGGCCAGCACAACTCCACTCCTACCCCCAGCTCCAGCGTGGCATAGGCAAACACCGGATTCCATTCCGTCACCTCGCCGTTTCTCTGCCACTCCAGAGCAATCGTCTTGGGTCGATCAAACACACACAGCAGCGGACGCCCGCCCCAGCTCGCCAGATGCTCGGCCAACGTCCGCACCAGAGTCTCCACCGTCTCATCCTTCACCAAACTGACCCGCATGAAACGCGAGTACTTCAGTCGAGAAGCGAAAAAATGTATCTGCTGACAGGAACCACTGAGGAAGTTCACTTGCACTTGCCCAAAGTCATGTTGACTGAACTCTCCCGGCAGTCCCTCAAACCGCACCAGCGGCTTGGCAGACTTGGGGCGCAGCGAGGCGACCAGCGCGTACAGTGCCGTCTTGCCCCCCTCATAGCCCGCCTCTCGCGCCCGCCGCAATATCTCCAGCGTTGCCAGACCCGGCTCTTGCTCGAGGACCTCCACTACCTGTTTCCGGAAATTCTGAACTGTACTGGGCCGACCGATCTGTCGCTTAGCTCGTTCCGCGACATCATCGACATGCACCACCGCTCCCTCTTGCGCGATACGCTTGACTGAGCACAACGAAACTCCTGCCAACCTCGCCACCTCGGTCTTGGCATGGCCAGCCTTGAGCAAAATCTCAACTTCATGTCGCTTTAGCATGCCTAACATCCTCCTCCCTCCGCCTCCTCGGCTCACACGCCGAGCGGGCATAGGGAGTGTTCTACTTCTTATCGGTATTGCTCAACGGCTCAGAATTTCCGGAATGCGGAGGGTCAGAATTTCCGGAACGGACAACTGTGATATCCACAGCACCGTGGTGGCCACTACTCAAACTGACGAGATTGCCAAGAAAATAGGCCTGGATCGTATATACATCCACGGCATTGTTCGCCTCGTGGAACACGGCGAAGAATTGTTGATTCGAGCTGTCGAGGCGGGTCGCATGCCGACTGCGGGAAGGCGATGAGGCTAAGTGATAAAAACATGGTGGCCAGGGACGGAGTTGAACCGCCGACGCCGAGATGAGCCGCAATCTGTGGACGATTCTCAACACGACGATCTCGCGCAGGATTCAGACGAAAGGCACCGGAAGAGAATTCACGGTCCAGCTCGATTCAAGGGTGGATGTGGGGATGTTTTTGGAACGCGATTGCACGAGTCGAAAGACTGTGCCTACCCAATCCCCAACTCTTTCAACGGCTGTTTGACGTCAAGCTCTAGCCCGGATTTCTCACAAATAAATTGCAAAGGCTGTCCCTTCGTGGCATAAAAACTTTTGAGAGAAGAAGTTACACCACGATTCAATGAATATGCCAATAGCCCAGAGGATTTGGCTGCCGCGACCGCGGAGATGTACTTCAAATAGGGCTGACCAGGGAGGTTGACAGGAAGATGGGCAGGGAGGAAAAACGTGCGTCGAATAGAGGCCTTAATCTACGCATATTATGCGTAGATTAAGCTTGACCTTTGCGTCGAATAGGCGCAATATTCGACGCAGATGATGCGTAGAAAAAAAGCCGCGATTTACATCCACGAGCGGGCGGGGTGGCCGGACTTCGGCTGGGATCACGAGGGTATTGCGGCGCGCCTGCTTGACGTGCGTCACCGGCAGGGCCGTCTCATCGGCCGCATGGAGGGCCTGGGGTTTCAGTTGCGGGCGGAAGCCGTTCTCAATTCGCTGACCGAAGAGGTCGTGAAATCGAGCGAAATCGAGGGCGAGAACCTCGACCGCGGGCAGGTGCGCTCCTCGATCGCGCGGCGGCTTGGGCTCGACATCGGCGGGCTGACACCGGCCGACCGGAATGTCGAAGGCGTCGTCGAGATGATGCTCGATGCGACGCAGGGCTATGACAAGCCGCTGACCGGCCGCCGCCTGTTCGACTGGCACGCCGCCTTGTTCCCCACGGGTCGAAGCGGGATGTCGAAGATCAGGGTAGGAGCCTGGCGCGACGACGCAAAGGGCCCGATGCAGGTGGTTTCAGGTCCGATCGGCAAGGAACGCGTCCACTACGAAGCTCCCGCGGCGGACCGCGTGCGCGACGAAATGCGGAAATTCGTGGAGTGGTTCGAGAAGGAGCACTCGATGGATCTCGTGCTCAAGGCCGGGGTCGCGCATTTGTGGTTCGTCACCATTCACCCGTTCGACGATGGCAACGGGCGCATCGCGCGCGCCCTCGCGGACATGGTGCTTGCGCGCTCGGAGGAGACTCCGCAACGCTTCTACAGCATGTCGGCGCAGATACGGCATGAGCGCAAAGAGTATTACGAAATCCTCGAAGCGACGCAGAAAGGCGAGCTCGACATCACCCGCTGGCTCGAATGGTTCCTCGACTGCCTCGGCCGGGCGTTCGACAGGGCGGAGACGATCCTCGCGACCGTACTCGGCAAGGCGCGGTTCTGGGAGCGGTTTGACAAAGTGGAATTCAACGAGCGGCAGCGGACGATCGTCAATCGTCTGCTCAACGGATTCGAAGGCAAGCTGACGACCTCCAAATGGGCCAAGCTCGCCAAATGCTCGCACGACACCGCCCTGCGTGATATCGAGGACCTGATCCGCAAAAAGGTGCTGGTCAAGGATGAGGCCGGGGGGCGCAGCACGTCATATTCTCTTGCACGGATTAAATGAGTTGAAAGTGCATGTGCGGTGTGAAGTCTGCGATTTCACGGGAAGGGCAGCACGGACACTGAGTATCCGGGCGCCAGTGTGTGCTACAAGCTCGGGGTGGTAATGGGACGATGAAAACGTTACCTTTATGGGTCGTAAAAACGTGCTGACGGGGCTGAGATGGCGATTCCAGATTATCAATCGTTGATGTTGCCGGTTCTTGCCGCTTCTGCGAAAGGCGAAGTTTGAGTTGGGCCGGTTGTGGAGGAGCTTGCCGATCAGCTTGGATTGTCGGCGGAGGAGCGGAGCGAGCTCTTGCCGTCGGGCAAACAGACTATCATCACGAACCGTGTACATTGGGCGAAGTTGTATTTGAGCAAGTCGCAATTGGTGGAGACAACAAGGCGGGGACATTTCCGGATCACGGAGCGAGGACGGAAAGTGCTTCAGTCGCACCCGGCGAAGATTGATAACAAATTTCTCGATCAGTTTGAGGAGTTTCGGCAATTCGGGGAGCGGTCCGTCACAACAGGGGACACGGACGGCGAGACGCAGGCCGCAGGATTAGCGGATCAAAAAGAAACGCCAGACGAAACGATGCGGACAGCGTATCGGCAGATTGAAGGTGTCTTTTCGGTAATGCTGCGTAACTTGAGGGTCCGGCGGCGATCTTCAGAAAAGGTAACCTTGCGCCACCCAGTACTGCCAATCGGCGATGGCCTGAGCAGTTGATTTGTTTTCGTCCATGGGGGTGAGCTGACACAACGGAACCGCTACTTTCCGGCCTTGCCAGCGGATGAGGACGAGCATGTCGCCGGTGCAGTTTTCTTCTGGTGCAAGGCA
>JASHRE010000262.1 GCA_030037515.1 Candidatus Sulfotelmatobacter sp. | reverse complement strand
TTGCCTTTAGATACTTTTCGGCTCGCTCTGCTTCTTCGGCCATCTCCCTGCCCTTTTCATAGATCTCTGGATCGTCGAAAAGTCCGGCTCCTTTATATACATCCCCCATTTTCTTGGTAGCCTTAACCCCCCTCTCGGCCATGGCGCCGATGTCTCCCGCAAAGGCGCCAGCGATGTCATATCCCGTTATCCAGTTTTCGGGCATGGAGGCTTCCTTTTTTGCTTCTTCATAGATCTCCTCCATTAAGTACTTGAGGTGGTTGTAGCCACGCGTGATCTCGTCATGATAGGTATGGATGTAATCTTCAGCGGGAAATACCACCGCCCTGGCATGCAAATGGGTGGCGTTTTCCGTTTCCGCTTTGTCCAGCAACCTATCTTTAAGCGCACGCCGCTCCGCTTCGGTCACTGCCGCCTGGCTCAAATTGAGCCCAAACTTTACGTGTCGGATAAACCAGTGTCCACTCGCTCTTCGGCCCCAAACAAAATCGGCATAGACGGTTTTCTCATTCCCTTTTGAGAGTGCCATCGTGGTGGGCGCGTACATGATCAGATCGATGCCATCGGCCTGAGCCACAAGATAATTGGCAGGATGGAGCCCGTCGATGGGCGCGCTTTGACCGATGTAGTCGAGTACATCCTGGATCCAGTCCAACAGCTTGAATTCCAGGTTTTCACGGGTAGACGGGATGTCAATGCGGCGCGAGCTGAAACGCCTTACATCTGGCTTCGGTCGTCCTGTCGGTGCAACCATGTGTGCCGGCATAATCGTTCCTCCGTGCGCCAAAACTGGGCGGAGCGCTCGATCTCTTTAGCTTGCCTCGTTGCCCCCGTCTGCCCGTTACGTAGCAGATTTGCGATGAAGCACGCCCCAATCAACGAATTTTCGGCTCTACTGACGAAATCGGAAACGGCGGGGAAAAACCGACACGATTCAGAAGAATTTTTTGTGGACAGCTTCGCAACAATCGTATTGATCTTAGCGCAGCACACTGCATCTGCACCTCGTAGGTCCCGTGTCTGCCGATAAACCGAAAAAATGGATCCCGATAGCCGACTTCGGCCGCCTCTTTTTCCAGAAATATTGCATTGTTTGCAATTCGCTCTTTCTCAACAATCACGACAACGGAATGGTGAGTAGGACAGCCATGCCGAACAATATTGCCCGACCTGTTCGACAGGGGATGTCGAACTCTGCTGCGTTCGGTAACCATCAGCAGAACGCTGACTGGCAGAATCAGGAGAAGATACGTATACGAGTCGCGGATTCAACGCCAGCTGCCGAGTAGAGGCGACCGGTTTCCCCCGGAACACGACTGAGGCGACGAACAATGGGAACAGCTCAAAATTCAGCCCGGTTGCCTATTCCCGATCTGGGGTTCGTGCCCTGTGTGATGGATTCACCATTTCACCGCCGAGGGCTACCTCGGTGGCGGACGTGGTGTCTGTGATTGCGGCGCAGGGGCCGGCAACGGCGCCGCGAATGCTCGGCTCCACATTCCCGAAATACACACCGCATCCTTTGCCTAGACGTGAATCGGCAGCAGGCCATTGAGGATCGCCGCTTCGGCATGACCTCTGGCACGAACTGGCGAGCAGAGCGAAAGAATAGACCTTCTCAATGGGCCGTCAAGCCAAGCCAGCGAAAATCAGCAGAAACGCCCGACGTTGGAAGCAATATGGACTGGTCAGGCTATTCCACCGTGTCGGGATTGCGGAGTGAGTCTTCACAATTGGGACATCCACGAGCAATGACGGCGGCTGCCGGGAGCCAAGAGCAAGGACAAGATTGAGGCAGATCGACAAGCATGCCCGCCCGATGAGTGTGTTGACCTGTTGACCGACCATCTTTGCCGTGTCCAGCTTGCCTGAAATCGATGGGCGATGCTTTTGCCACAGTCAGGAGCAATCCGCAATGCCTTCCGGGCAACCGACATCAAGAACTATGACCAAGACTTGGGGACGGCAGTCTATCGGCGATTACCTCCGTAATGTCCCAACCTGGCGAAATCTAGTAAATCACAGCCTGCCCGGTGCAAATAGACATTAGAAGTTTCTCAGAACGGAGAAGGCAAGAATGCACTTACCCTCCCTCATCGGCAACGCACCACCGAACCCACCCGACCCACCTTCTTTCCCGCCACCACGGAGTTTGACTGGCTCGCCAAAATCAGCACTGCTTGTTGAGGACACGGAATGTTTGTCAAGCTTCTTGCGGAGATACTTGCAAGATGAGGGCTATGTCGTCCGTACAGCGGCTAGCAGCGAGGAAGGGCTACGTTTGTACCGGGATTTTGGGCCGTTCAACATCGTGCTCATCAATTATTGCGTGCCAAAACGCGAAGGCACTGCCACAGACCCTTTTGAACCGCAGACACATGGAATCGACCTTGCTTTGGCGATACGTGCGATCAATTCCGCTCAGGGCATGATCGTTGCCGCTATTTCTTTTCGGAGCGCCGGTGACGTTCCGCGTCCGCCAGAAGCGATGGACATTCCCCTCCTCGTTGATCTCGGCGTTTCCCAGTTGCGGCCATTGTTAGAGAAGATTGAAGTAGATCGGGCGATCAATGCCCTGACCTCCGCAGAGTTGCTGGGGCTACAGCAATTCGCCAAAGCACTCATTCGACTTCTCGGACGTGCCGCACGCGGCAAGGATTGGGAAGACCTGCTTGGGGAAGCTCTGTATCGAAGCTTGATCGGGGCCGGCGACCCCCAAAGCGGCAGACATTGGAACAGAAAGATACCTTTCATGCAGCACTTGGCGGGGGCCATGAGGAGCATAGCAAGTGTGTGGAAGCGCCAAGGCAAAGAGCAGAAAACCTATCTGATATCGGAGCTGGCGGTTTGCGATTCGGACGGACAAGAACATTCGGCGCTGGACAACGTGGCTGCACCGCTCGCGCCGATAGATCAACGTCTGGTGGAAAAAGCAGAGGAAGACAGGATCCTCGCAATATTCGAAGACGATCCTGAAGCCACCTTGGTTCTCAGAGGTTGGATAGATGGCCTAAGAAAGAACGAAATCATGGTGGGGGTTGGTCTCTCCGCTCGGAGATATGCAGCCATAGTAAATCGAATCCGGCTGAAGCTTGCCGCGCAGTAAGGATTGACTTGGGGGCTAAATCAAGTGACCTATAAGAACAATGGCGATGACCTTTTGGCGAGAATCGCGGACGAGTTGACCAATTCCGTACTCAGCCTGTCAGATCAAGCATTCCTCGTCGGAGGAAAGAACGCCGAAGAAGAGGTCGAACATACTCGCATGGTGCTGCGCGAAGCCTTCGATAAGCTGGAGAATGTGAACAGACATCTGTCAAATCTTGGGCACAGAGTCGACCCAAACGCTTGGTGTCAGGGGCGGCTTGGCTATAGCAACAGGTGTTTTGCGTGTGGCTCGCTCGTGAGTTTCAACGTCATAACTGGAGAGATGAGAGGAGATGCTTGGAACGCACGGTGCTGTGAGAGAGACCATTACACGATCCGCAGACAGGAAGTGTCGGGAAGGTAATGTGTCTTTGTCGCAATCGGAGTGCCTCTAGTTGTGAGTGCGAAGGAGCCGGGCAGATGCAGTGAACGCAGAACCGGCCATGCAAGGCGCAAGCGGGTCTCCCAGATGTCGCCGGAGGAGATGCGGCAAGCACTTTGGTCCCGTAGGAGCCCACCCTGCAGATTGGTAAACCACAACGAACAAACCTAGTCGAGCCGCTGGGCTCCATTTCCGGCTCGGGCGAACTCGCATCGAGAGCCTGATTCATCCTTGAAGTGCGGGACGTGATGATTCCGGCAATTGGGGGCGATACCTGCCGACACGGAATGGCGGCAAGCGACCACGGCAAAGCGCCATGATCTCTTGGGATCCGCTGGAGTGACCGAAACGCGATCGACGAAGGAGAGTCGGACTCGATGGGGGATGCAATACCGAGTCACTCCCAGGCATTCCCGAACTAACTTGAGGCTGCACAGCCTGCTTTCATAGCGTGATAAACAACTCAAGTTGAACCTAAATGTGGTTGAGGCGCGTCATCACCCGCGGGAGGGATACGTGGTCAAGTGGCTGATTTTCGGCGGCGTTCTCGCGACTTTGTTCCTTCTAATTCGACTGCGAAATCTGTATCGCCGCGAACAGCAACTATCACGCGAAGACTCCAAAACTGGTGCGCTCAGCGAACGCGGACTCATCGAAGCCTTGAAGGATGAGAGCAAACGGTCGCGCAGACAGCGGCGTCCTCTGACTGTCGTTTACGTTGACCTCGACAACTTCAGTGCGATTAACGGTCAACTCGGCTATGACACTGGGGATGCCGCGCTGAGGGTCGCGGCTCGCACCATGCGCAGCACGCTTCGGGAAGTTGATGTTGTGGCTCGGCGTCAAGGCGATGAATTCGTGCTCCTTCTGCCAGAGACTGGAGCCGAGGGCGTTCCCTTCGTGCTCAGCAAACTTCAAAAGGCTTTGCGAGAAGCGATGATCGTCAACAGGTGGCCTGTGACATGCAGCATCGGGGCGGTGACATTCCGCCACCCACTCACCCCAGTCGAAGCCATGATTACCGCGTCCTCGAACGTCATGTTTTCCGCTGCCAAGCACCGTGGGAAGGATCTTTTGAAGCATCTAGCCTTTGAGGCGCGAGAGGAATCTGGCAACCGCATCAATTGCGCGAAATGCCGCGCATCATTCGTCTCTACCGATCACCCTGCCTGTCCGACTTGCGGGAGCACCGGCAGGGAGGCGGAGGCGGAGTCGCTCACAAGTAGTTCGGAATTGACGGGGATTGCCTTCAAGTCGCCCGAGGAGGGGAGAGAGCCTAAAATGCAATCATCATCCATCGGTTCGCTGTTTGTGCGTTAAACGTCGGTGGCATCTCCAGCCCGCCAGCAGCGAATTTTTGCTTTGGGATTCGGACGAACGTAGAGGAAGCCGTAAAGCACCAAGAAGAGCTACGAAAAATTGCACTTTAGGAAGACGTGATACCTTGCCATGACGATTTACAAATGGGTGATTGAGGGTCGAACGCTCGAACTGATACGGATTCGGAACTGAAAGCCAAGAAGGAAGCGATACAACGCGGTGTTTACTACGAATTTGGCAATCTCGACGGCGGTGCCCCGAGTGGGAATACGAGCGCCTTGAGCATGACCGTCGGTTAGCCGAACGCTATAAGAGTTATCTTTGGTTTGCCGTCAACGAAGTGACTCAGCCCGCCCAGATAGCATTCATCGACCTCGATCCCACCCGTCAGCATATCTCGTCCCGGTCTGACCATGCTGTGACCGAGGTCTGCCGTCCACACCGGCGCACTCCCATCGTTCTCCCACCGGCCAAGCTTTCTCGCCTCCACATCGCGGACAGCGATTCCCCTCTCGCCGAAATGGGGTTCGCGGCTCGCCCGAGTTCCCGATGGCCCTCGGCTGAGGGATGGCCCCTCGCCGCGGTAAAATTCGAGATTCTTAAAATGGGTCCGGGAACCTTCGCCAGTCTAAAGAAATAGTGAAGTGAACCCCTCTGAGAGAGAGAGAATCATGTTTGAACCGGGGACTGCTCAACTTAAATCATCCGCGGATCAACTAATGGATCAGCGTCCCTTGGTTATCGCGGCAGGAGCGGGAATGGGGCACGATGTTACTTCTGTGTGGACTGACGCTCGCTCAGACGAAAGACGAGGCTGACGGTTAACCGGAGATTGCTCTGCGACTGCACTACACCGCGGGCATCAAAAAACGCCGAGTCGAGGTAGTCTCCTCGGAATCGCACACCGA
>JASHRE010000261.1 GCA_030037515.1 Candidatus Sulfotelmatobacter sp. | reverse complement strand
TCGACGTTTTGCGACAAAAAGACGAAGTGCGCAAACGCTTGGGATACCTGCCGCAGGAGTTCGGACTCTATCCCAAAGTATCGGCTGAAGCTCTGCTGTCGCACTTTGCCGATCTGAAGGGAATCGAGAACGCAAAGGAGCGGCGCGAGGTGGTGCAGGCGTTGTTGCGGCAAACCAACTTATGGGAGCATCGCAACAAGCCGCTGGGCAGCTACTCCGGGGGAATGAAGCAGCGCTTCGGAATCGCTCAAGCGTTGCTAGGCAATCCGCGGCTCATCATCGTGGACGAGCCAACCGCAGGCCTCGACCCCGAAGAGCGGGTTCGCTTCCACAACCTGCTCAGCGCCATCGGCGAGAACGTTATCGTCATTCTTTCCACGCATATCGTTTCCGACGTCAGCGATTTGTGCCGTCAGATGGCGATCATCCATCAGGGACGTGTTCGTGCGGTCGGCGATCCTGTGGAGCTGATAACACAATTGAACGGGCGTGTGTGGAGGAAGGCAATCGCCGGCCCTGAAGTCGCTGATTATGCGCAGCGCTTTAAGGTGATCTCCACGCATCTGTTCGGGGGACGGAACGTTCTGCACGTTCTTCAGGATGATCTGCCAGAAGCGGGCTTCGAGCCAGTCATACCCGATCTTGAAGATTTGTACTTCACGACCATTAATGGGTTCACTTCGCTCGCATCGGCATCCGGGAAAGCGAACTAGATCATGCTGGCGAGCGTCTTTCTCTTCGAATTTCAGCAGCGCGTGAGACGCCTGTCGACTTATGTCTACTTTGCGGTTTTCTTCGCCCTGGGTCTGTTATTCACACTTATGTCGGGCGGTGCTTTCGCAACCGCCAGCGTGGACTTCGGTACCGGCGGCAAGGTACTGATCAACTCGCCTTACGCGTTGAACAGCATCATCACCTATATCTGCTTTTTCGGAATCGTCATCACCGCCGCGATTGCCGGCCAGGCAACATTCCAAGACATCGATAACAAGACTACGGACTTCTTCTACACCGCACCGATCACGAAGGTCGATTATCTCGGCGGGCGCTTTCTGGGAGCGTTCGCCGTGCAGCTCGTCATCTTCGCTAGCGTGGGCTTAGGCACTTGGGTTGGCACGCTGACGCCGTGGCTCGATAAAACGCGCGTCGGCCCGCCAATGGCGTCGGCTTTTCTGCAGCCGTACGTGACCAACGTTCTACCGAATCTTCTTTTTCTAACCGCGATCTTCTTTGGCCTAGCCGCGCTCACGCGCAAAATGCTGCCCGTGTATGTCGCGAGTGTGCTGGTGCTGATTGGGTATTTCGTCGTTGTGCAGAACTCCAACTCGATGCAGAACAGCATGTACTTTGCCCTGCTCGATCCCCTGGGCGGCGCGGCGATTGACCGTATTACGCGCTACTGGACGCCGTTTCAGCGCAACACTCAGCTCATCCCGCTGGGCGGCATTCTGCTGGCCAATCGGCTGTTATTTCTGGCCTTTGGCGCGATATTCGTCATCGTTGCGTACACAAAGTTCTCATTCTCCTATGTCGCCGAGCGAAGCCGGACGGGCAAAACGCTGGAGGACACGGAATCCTTCGCTGCGCCGCAGACGCTCCTCATCGCGCATCCGGCCTTTTCGTCGTTGGCTTCGCTGCGGCAACTCCTGTCGCTCACGCGCATTCAGTTCATGGAGACGGTGAAGAACGTCTTCTTCGCCGTGCTGATGCTGGCGGGCTATCTATTCGCGGTCGTGGTCGCTTCAGGCGTTACTGCCCCATGGGCCGTACGCACCTATCCCGTTACGCACATGATGCTGCTAATGGCGGGCGGGGGCTTTCTCATCTTCGCCATCGCGATCATTATTTTTTACTCTGGCGAGCTGGTGTGGCGAGAGCGTGACGCGCAACTCAATCAGGTGATTGACGCCTTTCCGCTGCAGCGTTGGGTGCTGTTCTGCTCCAAGCTGTTTGCCCTGATGCTGGTGCAGGTGCTGGTGGTGCTCAGCATCATGCTTGCCGGCCTAACGGTGCAGATCGGGCAAGGCTACTACCAGTTCGAGCTCAGCCTTTACCTCCGCGAGTTGTTCCTCAATCGCTTGACCGAGCTGTGGATCCTGTGCGTGCTGGCGATCTTTGTCCAGACTGTCGTCAACAATAAATATCTCGGGCACTTTGTGATGGTGCTGTACATCGTCGCCACCATCGCGCTGCCGCCGGCGGGATTCCAGGATTATCTCTATCGCTTTGGCCAGACGCCACCGGTCACGTACTCCGATATGAACGGCTACGGCCCGTTCCAGCCGCCGCTCGTCTGGTTCCGGCTGTATTGGGCCGTCGCCGCGATTCTGCTGGCGATCGTAACGAATCTGCTGTGGGTGCGGGGAACAGATGCAAGCTGGCGCGTGCGCTTGAGTCTCGTACGCCAACGTTTTTCCGGAGCCAATCTTGCCGCCATCACTGCGTGTGTCGCGGCGATGGTCGCTGTCGGCGGATTCATCTTCTACAACACGCACGTCCTCAATCCTTACCGCACGACATTCCAGATCGACGAGGGCCGTGCTCAATATGAGAAAAAATACGAGCGGTACTGGTCGCTGCCGCAGCCCCGGATCATTGACGTCAGCAGTCACTACGACATTTATCCCGACAAGCGGTCGGTCTCCGTCAGCGGCACAATGTGGTTGGAGAACAAGACCGACACGAACATCGATCGCGTTGCGATCACCATTTGGCCAGTCGACCTGGCGCCATTGCCGCTTCCTCACATCAAAGTGAATCAGCTCAGCTTTGCTGGTGGGCAAACCACGCTGATCGACGATCACCAACTCGGCTTTCATCTTTACAAGCTACCCCAGCCGTTGGCTCCGCACGGACGTATCTCGCTGACGTTCGCCGTGGAATACGACAATCCGGGATTTGAGAATTCGCGGCCTAACACCGACATCGTGCAGAACGGTACATTCATCAACGACCGTTATTCGCCGTACATCGGTTACGCGCCGGATATCGAGTTAACCGACGACAGCACCCGGCACAAGCACGGGCTCGACAAGGCTCGCCGGCTGCCGACGCTGGACAACATCGCCGCGCGTCAATACAACAGCGGCAGCTTCGACGCCGACTGGATCAACTTCGAAGCGACGGTCAGTACCTCTCCGGACCAGATCGGCATCGCGCCCGGATATCTGCAAAAGGAATGGATACAGGATGGGCGCCGCTACTTCCAATACAAGCTGGACGCGCCCATCCTGAACCTGTATTCGATCCAGTCGGGCGAATACTCCGTGCGTCGCGAGACGTGGAACAACGTCAACCTGGAGATCTACTACCATCCCGGCCACGAGTTTGATCTCAATACAATGATGGAAAGCATGAAGGAATCGCTGGCCTACTGTTCAGCAAACTTCAGCCCATTCCAGTTTCATCAGCTTCGCATCGTCGAGTTTCCCGGTTACGGCACGTTTGCCGAGTCCTTTGCCAACACGATTCCGTACTCGGAGTCGATCGGCTTCATCACGAAAATCAGCGGCAAGTCGGATGCCGTGAACATGCCTTTTTACGTCACAGCGCACGAGACTGGGCATCAGTGGTGGGGACATCAGGTCATGTCGGCTTACGTGCAGGGCGCGACTTCGATCGACGAAACCATGGCGCAATACACCGCACTGATGGTGATGAAACATCACTTCGGCCCAGATTCGATGAAGGAATTCTTACGCCTCGAACTGGATCGATATCTGTCTGGCCGCGGGCAGGAGCGCAACGAAGAAAACCCGCTATACAAGGTCGATCCCAATCAAGGGTACATTCATTACCGCAAAGGTTCGCTGGTGATGAACCGGCTGCAGGACGACATCGGCGAGAGCAACGTGAATGCGGCGATCAGAGAGTTCCTGAAGACATTCGCCTTCAAGGATGGGCCATATCCGGTGTCGCTCCAGCTCGAAGGCAACTTCGAGCAGTTCACGCCGCTCCAGCATCAGCAATTGTTTGAAGATCTGTTCCGGACTATCACACTCTACGATGTTCGTGCGCTCTCCGCCGACTATGTTCGGCAGCCCGACGGTCATTACCAGGTTCACTTGACGGTGGCGGCGAAAAAAATCCGCGCGGATGGACACGGACAGGAGCAATCGATTCCGATCAACGACTGGATCGACATCGGCGTGTTGGACGCCGACGGAAAATTCCTTTACCTGCAAAAGCAGAAGATCAATCAGGATAAGACCGACTTCACCGTCACGCTCGATAAGCTGCCCGCTGAAGCGGGTATCGACCCTACGGGGAAGCTGATCACGCTCAATCCCGACGACCACGTGATTGCGGTTAAGAAGCGCTGATTGGCGCTAACATCTGACCGCGCCCGAACCTCCGGCAATTGACGCAGTCTCAAGAATCAGGATACCTTCAAAGAGCGCGATTGGTCAGTAAACTGGTGCCAAACTGCTAAAAATCGGCTGCCGCCCTTAGGAGACTCTGTGGTACTCAGGACCGGTCACTCCGGGACTTTGCAGAAACTCGTGGTCTCCTTGGTTTTTGCTATCACTCTAACCGTGAACGCTCAGGCTGATTCTCGGTTTACCGCGCAACGTCGCCTCGGATACGAACAAGGAGATCAGTGGGAGCCCGCGCTGGCGGCAGACGCCTATGGTCACATCTACGTTCTCTTTCCGCAGTACGGAACGGTACCCCAATGTTCGACGTGCGTTAAGCCCACCATGGCTCTGATAACCAGCAGTGACAATGGCGTTTCATGGGACTCGCCTCGTCCCTTGCTTACCGGCGCCGGACAATTCGATGCCCAGATTAAAGTCGACCCTCAGGACGGGCAAACACTTTACGTTTCGTGGATGCAGGGCAGACACGATATCATCGTGGCGCGGTCGCAGGACTTTGGCCGCACCTGGTATTTTGCTATTGCCGAGCATTCTCCGGGCGTCGAAATCGACAAGCCCGTACTGGCCGTTCGTGGTTCCAATGTTTACGTGAGCTTTAACCACGATCAGACGCTCGCAGTAGCAGCGTCGCACGACTACGCTCAGAATTTTTCCTCCACTGTGCTGAATCCCGCTGCTGGGCCTGGTTGGTCGCTGGCAGCAGGAGCTACGATAGACTCTGTCGGAAACGTCTATTTTTCCTGGACGGCTTACCCGCGAACGGATCTTCTCACGCGCCCGGTGGAGGTGTTTGTAAGCCGATCAGCGGACGGAGGCCAAAGCTGGACTACGACATCTTTGGACGTTTCCAGTGCCGCGCCGGGCTGCTCGGCGCAAGTTTGTTCGCCTGGTTTTCTAGGTTCCCAGATGGCTTTGGCGTCCGATGATGCCGGGATCATCTATGCGATATGGAACTCGGGTTCAGTGATCGGCGGGCCACAGCGCATTTACTTCTCCTCTTCCACGAACGAAGGGGGAAGTTGGTCAGCGAAGGTCGGCATCTCAAACGCTCCCCCGGGCGTGGAGCATTGTTTTCCCACCATTGCCGCTGGTAGCGCCGGGGATGTCCGCGTTGCATGGATGGATACGAGAAAAGTGGACCCGGAAAATCACCCTGTTTGGAATACCTTCTATCGGGCTTCGACCAACGGGGGGGCGACTTGGTCGGAGGAATCACAACTCTCCAGCCCGGTGCACGGATACGATTACATCCTGCCAACGGGTTTTCTCTTTCCGTTTGGCAACTTGTTTTCCATTGCCATCGATGATGTTGGGGTCACGCATGTGGTGTGGGGTGAAGGGCGCAATTACTGGTCCCCGGGGTCTATCTGGTACGCGCGTGGCCGCTAAAATTCCCACACACAGCTTCCGCATCGTGATACGTACCTGAACTCTCTCCAAGTTGCGATGTCACCAATGAGCCGGCAATGCGGTACGACCCAAGAATTCAGCGATCAACCCTTGAACACTTTGCGATCTGTGCTCGACTTCCCCGCCTTGCTCAGGATCGAAGGATAGTCCGTTAGGGCTCTGAAAAAGCCGTAGAACAAACAGCCGTTCGTGACCCTCAGACCTCACCTCAACGTCATTTCTAATGTGGTCGTGGAGAATGCCTCGACATCCTATCTGATCCAAATTCTCTTGCCACCGCTCCACTGAGAACCGTCCGACGCAAGCTCGCTTCGGCTGCAGCCTGGTAGTTCTCAGCCCGCCGGTGCGATCATTGACCAGATGGGGAACGAATAATCTAATAATCTGAATGCCAATTTTATGATCTTGCGGTGATTACGGACGTTTCGCTCTACGCAGCGGAGAACGGGCTGTGCCACTTGTTGGCAGAGCTCCGAACGATAAGTAGTCCCACCATGAATTTGCTCTTAAATCTGAGAGTCCGCCGCTAAACACGTGATCTAGGATGAACACGACGAACAGACGTGAATTTCTGAAAAGGTCGTTCGCCTCGTTGGGCACGTTATGGCCTCCTCACCGCAGAGGAGCACTTCCGATGCCGCCGAGTCAACCATTTGTGTTACATGATCGGTTCATCGATCGCCTCCCCATTCCGCAGCACATGGAACCTTACGGTCACCGGAAAGGAACCAAGTTGTACCGGCTTCGCGCTTTCGAGTTCTCTCAGCGCTTGCACAGCCGGCTTCCGCCTGCGAAGCTGTGGGGATACGAGGGAAAATACCCGGGCCCGATCATTGAGGCATTCCGTGGCGAGCCCATCGAGGTGATGTGGGCGAATCACCTTCCTACAACACACCTTTTCAAGATCGATCCGCGTATTCATGGAGCGATGCCGCCGACCCCGGACGTGCGCATCGTTCCCCACCTCCATGGCTCGCGGACTTCGTCCCCAAGCGACGGTCTTCCTGAGAATTGGTTCACACCAGGACAATCGAGACGCTATTTCTACCCCAACGAGCAGCCGGCGGCGACGCTTTGGTACCACGACCATGCGTTGGGCATCACGCGACTTAATATCTACGCGGGACTGTCGGGATTCTATTTTCTTCGAGACAAGGATGAACGCGCCATGGATCTGCCCTCCGGCGATTACGAGATTCCGCTATTGCTCCAGGATCGCACGCTGGATATAGCCGGACAACTTGTCTATGCTCCAACCCACGAGGATGGACGGGAACTTCCACCTGGGGTCTGGGGACCGGAGTTCTTTGGTGAGTTCGCGGTTGTAAACGGGGTTGTTTTCCCCTATCTGGAAGTGGAAGCGCGCCCGTATCGGCTGCGACTCCTAAATGGCGCGAACTCCCGCTTCTTTGATCTCTACCTGAATCTCGCGAAGAGTCCAACGGACATCCCGTCCCTCGTGCAGTTCGAGCAGATTGGGACGGACGGAGGATTTCTCCCAAGGCCTGTTTTCTTAACTAGACTCTTATTAGGCCCGGCTGAGAGGGCCGATCTGATGGTGGACTTTTCGAGGCTCGAAGGCAAGACTGTGACTCTGTCGAACAGCGCTTTGTCTCCTTACCCGGGGTGGAGCACGCTGGGAGCGGGTCGCGCGCCTCTATACGAGTTGATGCAATTTCGCGTGAAACCTACAACTGGGGAGAGCAAAAAGAGATTCGGGGTCAACCGTTTATTCTTGCAACTGGAGGAGAATTCGTCCGTCACCACAAGGGATTTCATTCTCTCCGAGCGTCTCGACGCCCAGGGCCGCTCGCTCGGAGTGCGTATCAACGGGAAGGGATATGATGACCCGGTTACCGAAACCGTCAAACTGGGCACAATCGAAAAATGGCGATTCATCAATACGACCGATGATGCTCACCCTATGCATATTCACCTCGTGCAGTTCCAGATTCTCAATCGGCAAGGATTTGACCCAATTGCCCTCCGCAACGGATGTCTGCAGTTGGTCGGAACACCACGGCCGGCTGCCGCTAACGAAGCTGGCTGGAAAGATACGGCCGTCGTAAACCCAGGCGAAGTACTCACCATTCTTGTACCTTTCGAATCCTATGCGGGCCGTTACGTCTTCCACTGCCATATGCTGGAGCACGAAGACAATGACATGATGCGGCCCTATGAAGTCGTCCAGGAACCAAATCGGCGCATTCCGGGAGGCAGTTCCGGGAAGGCGCAGTAAAACGGTCCGCACCGGGTTAGACTTCAACTGCCATTCATGACTGCCCTGTTCGCGATCGTGACGTCTGCAATTCTTGCGGGAACACAAGACCGCCAATTCGTGAGGGCTTTTTCACTGGCGAGACACCGAGGAATGCTTCGCACAGACAAACTCGGAGCGACCACTGGGAATGACGAATGCACCCATCCGCCACACTTGGCGATGCCGGGTATGTTTGAAGCAGCCTCGGGCTCGCGTAAACGCGTACAGGGCTGAGTCACCGTTCCTTAAGAGCCGACGATGTTCAATGTTCAGAAACCACGCTCAATCCGAGCGAGGTCCAGGAGGCGCGTCGCCGCGGCCTCAAAATTCCTACGCTTCAAGGTATGAAACTTCCATTCACTACACCTTGCCGCACAAAGGATCCTATGAAACACTTCACGTTCCTTGTAGTCGCAATTGCAGCAATCGTTAGCCTTGTCGCTTTCAGTGTCCCAGCACCAGGACACGCGGACGCGGCGCCCGCCCCCTTCGTTACGGAAATTCCCAACGGGTACCGTGACTGGCAGTGGGTTTCCTCGGCCCATGAAGCAGGCAACCTCAAGAGTATAGGCGCCGTTTTGGGCAACGATATTGCAATCAAAGCCTATCGCGAAGGGAAGCTCCCGTTCCCCGACGGCTCAATCATCGCTGCTTTGCATTACCGCTACGTTACGTCGGGTGAAAACAACAAGGTCTTTGGCCAAGTGCAATCTTTCGTTCCCGGAGCTCCCACAAACATTCAGTTCATGGTCAAGGACTCAACAAAGTACGCAGCAACCGGCGGCTGGGGATTCGGTCACTTCCAAGACGGCAAACCTGCCGACGCGGCTTTCATGAAGCCCTGCTTTCCCTGCCACGAGAAGGCCGAAGCGACCGACTTTGTCTTCACTCGTTATGCACCCTGAGGGAATGTGGGTGGATGCGCTTGTCGATGCCCGCGGCTTGGGCAGCCTGGCGACAAGCCAACCACACCATGTTGGGAGTGATGGGTACGTCGGCACGGCAGTGCACAGTTCCGGGAAAGAGATAGGTTTTCGGTTTCATCCAACGCCAACAGACGCGGAGGTGCTTGGAGCAGTGTCGGACTGAGTGGCACTCGCGATCCCGGCTACCTTGCCTTGGTTAACACGGATCATCATGCGCTGACTGTCGATGTCACTGACCTTGAGACGGCACAGTTCGGAGCGGCGCACGGCGGTGGAACACAGGGTCATGAGCAGGGTGCGGTGATAGAGATTGCGTGCCGCATCGGTCAGCCGGGTCACTTCCTTGGGTCTGAGCACGACGGGAAGGCGCCGGGGAGATTTGGGGAAAGGAATGTGCTCGGTCAGAAAATGCCGGCGCAGAGTTTTGACGAACAAGAAGCGGAGTGCCGATACATACTGGCTGACGCTAGCGGTCGACAACTTTTTGCAGTGAAACAGATAGGCCTGTATTGGCGAATGTGTTCCGGCCCCAGCGTGTCCGGTGG
>JASHRE010000260.1 GCA_030037515.1 Candidatus Sulfotelmatobacter sp. | reverse complement strand
TTTCTCTGCCAGGGTCATCGGCCGTGTGGCGTATCGACGCACGTTGCCGGAAATCTCGAGGCTCGCCTCGTCCTTGATCGGGGGCAGAAAAACTTTCCCCTGCATGCGCGCCACATTGAACGGGAACAGCCCGCCATGCTCGATTACCTGCCGCGTGATCTCATCTTCGCCGACTGTGAATTCCGTCAGCGGGATTTCTTCTCCGCTGCGAATGCGCTCGATCAGAGAAAAATTCGTCGAAGTCAGCAGGCCCAGGTTCTGGCAATTCTGCTTGTAAATGCGCTCGATATTTTCGGCGACGACGACGCGAATGCCAGCGCACATCTCGGCGTAAGGAGACTGCTCGCGGCTCGATCCCTTGCCACGCCGCTTGCCGCTGACGGCGCAGACGAACCCGCCGCGCTTTACGTCGCCGCGACCGATGGGCAGCGTGTCTCCGCACTTTAGACCGAGATATGGAATCTCGCCCAGCGTCTCATCGAAATAAAAACAGTAGTGTGCAGGCGTGATTTCGTCGGTCGAAATGTCGTCGCGTAGCTTGGGATTGTTCGCCGGATTCTTGGTATCCCACGGCAAGTCTTCGTCGGCAAGCTGCCGCTTGATCAGTTCGGGATCTTCGGTAAGAAAAAGAATGCGCCCGCTGAAGCGGACTTTATCAGGACGCTTTTCGATTTCGCGTTCTAGGAGTGATTGGATCACGCTGAACCTTGAGAGGGCTCGAATTCGCCGGAGCGGGCCGGCGCCCCCACCGAATCATTGTACGCCGCCGGAAGCGGCGGATAGGGGTCAAGGGCGCGGCGAGGACAGCTCGGCGGCTGCCCCACCAAGCCGATTCTTGCTTCGGTGAGGTCTTTTCGATCCAGCGCCAACGACTCCGCCGGATCGATAGCTTGGCGCAGGTCCCGGTGGGACCGTCCGAAAATAGCCCGGCGTTTCCACCGCCGGGTCAGCGGGGGGCGAGAACCGTGCCGGCGGCACGCCCGAATCAACCGCGCGGAAAAGCGGCGCTTCATCGCCGCGTGAGCGAGTCTTCCCGAGCATCGGGCTTTAAGGCCATTGGCAGGGTCGGTGGCATTCCTCCGGCTCGCTCGCGAAGCGAGCGCGTCCGATGTAAAATCCACAACACTGGGGAACGGATTCCATTTCATGAACGCATTTTTGCCGATCGCCAATGGCGAGACCGCGCAGGTTTTGACACGTACCAAATCTGCCCCGCAAAAGCGTCATTCTGCTCTCGTGCGCCTCACGCACTGGCTCACTACGCTCGCCTTCTTCGCCCTGCTGCTCACCGGAGGAGAAATCGTTCTCTCCCATCCGCGGTTTTATTGGGGAGAAACCGGCAACGTCAACATGCGTCCGTGGCTCAATCTGCACTTGCCATCTTCGCGCGACACGGTTCCCACCGGCTACGGATATGTACTTCCCGATCAGAACGGCTGGAGCCGCTATCTGCACTTTGAGGCCGCATGGCTCGCCGTCGCAACGGGCTTGCTCTACGTGCTCTGGGGGTTTTTCAGCGGACATTTCCGCCGCAATCTTCTTCCCGGGCGGTTTTCTCTCAAAGAGCTCACGGCCTCGGTCAAGGAGCATCTCCGTTTCACGCGGCCAGGGCAAGATGAAACGTGGTCCTACAACGTGCTCCAGCGCATGACGTATCTGGTGGTGATCTTCATTCTCTTCCCGTTGATGATCTGGACCGGCCTGGCTATGTCTTTCGGGTTTGATGCGGCATTTCCGCTCGCCGTCCATCTTTTGGGCGGCCACCAGACCGCGCGATCACTGCATTTCATCGTGACGATATTGCTAGTGCTTTTTCTATTGCTTCACATTGTGATGATCTTTGTTGCCGGATTCCGAAGCCGCATGCGCGCTATGATCAGCGGCACAATGACCACTGGCCGCGCCGATGATGTAGGGACAGCCGCCTCGGCTGTCCGCAGGAGCGAAGCTCGACCGCAGCGCCGCGCGACAGGAGTGAGCCCATGACCGACATTTCTCGACGCCAACTCATCACCACCGGACTGACGGTCGCGGCCGGCGCATCCGGCGTCGTGGTTGCCGCCAAACTCGCGCAGCGCCACGGCCTCATCCCTCCCGATGCGGGCGTGTTCTACGGCCCCGGCGAAACCCTGACCTACGCCGCGCAGCGTCTCTTGAATCGTCATGCCATGGCGCGCGAATTCTCGCGCAGCCAGATCTCGACCAATCCGTTCGCCAATGAAGTCGATCGTTTAGGCGACGAATTCACCCGCATGCAAGCCGCGAGTTTTGTCGATTGGAAAGTTGTCGTCGACGGAATGGCCGCGCGCCCGGCGACATTCTCGCTGGCAGAGATCAGAAGTTTCCCCACAACTACGCAAGTCACAATGATCGGCTGCGAAGAAGGATGGACTTACATTGCCGAATGGACGGGCGTCCCGCTCTCTTACATCCTCGATCGCGTGGGCGCGCTTCCCCCGGTGCGCTACATCGTTTACCGCTCGTTTCAGTCCGATTGGTGGGAGAGCATCGACATGGCGGATGCGCTGCACCCGCAGACAGTTCTCGCCCACCGCATGAACGGCAGCGAGCTTCCCGTACCGTTTGGAGGGCCGGTGCGGTTGCGCGTCCCGCGTCAACTCGGGTACAAGAGCCTAAAATACATCACGCGGCTTACGCTCACCGACAATCTCAAACCCTTCGGCAAGGGCACGGGCGGAGCTAGCTCGGATGCCGGTTATGCCTGGTACGCCGGCATATAGCAGCACGCCTCTGTGGCACGAATCTGGCAGGATGCCGGGCTTTCTCTACTTTACTCCCTTCTCGGGATTCCACGATCCCTGCAGCTTGCGCACGTAGACGATCTGTCCGACATGGTAGGCATTGTGCGTGCAGAGGTTCGAAATCGTTGTTGCCATCGACGCCAGCGTCTTCTCGTCAGCAGATTTCACCAACTTCTCTAAGTCGGTCATGACCTGATCGAGCTGCTTGACGGTGTCGTTCCACTGCTTTTCATCAAATCTGTCGAACGTCTCATCGTTGTTGCCGGTGAAGTTTCCCTTCGACTTCCCTTGCAGCCGTTCCAGGTTGAGGCGATTCCAAAACAGCAGATGATACGTGAGCTGTCCGGCAGAGTGGCCTCCACCCTGGGGCTGCCAATTGGCCTGCTCGGCCGTGAGTCCGTCGACGGCTACGTCGATGGGCACGAACCAATCCGCCTGGTTATGAGTCGTGTACAACTCGTGCAACAGGATGCTGCGCAAAGTCGCGGGATGTTGCTGATCTTGAGCCAAACTCGGAAGCAAAAAGCTCACAGCTACAACCACAGCCAGAACCACCCCGAGAGGTTTCATGACACACTCCTTTTACCGTTTTGAGGACGTACAAATGTGACACAAATACCGGACCCGAGCGAGGGCCAATTTATTGTGTCGTAGCTCAGGCACGGGAAAAGCGGGATGCTGCACTGAAATCCAGCCGCCAAGCGACGCAAGATCCGGGCCCACGGCGCAAGGCCGCGGGTGGGTAGTGGGAAAATCAACAAGCCCCGAAAAAGGCGAAACAGAAGCTACGACCCAGACTCCTGCCTGAAATGATTTCCAAGACTCAGAGGCGCTGGGCAAGAGCCAGGAGCGCGGCCTCGAACCCATCCGCTTTCGGCGCACCGCCCTGCGCCATGTCTTTCGTTCCGCCCCCGCGCCCGCCAAGCTTCGCCGTGATTTGTTTCATGAGCGTGCCCATGTCGTAAGGCTGGCCGGGCGATTGTGCAAAGACGAGCGAGGGC
>JASHRE010000259.1 GCA_030037515.1 Candidatus Sulfotelmatobacter sp. | reverse complement strand
TCCCTTGTGCCGCAAAAGCATGCGGCACAAGGGATTACTCAATTCCCCGATTTCGAACTAGCTTGCCTTTCCTGCTTCTCACTATGCCCGAGACTATGCCGGTCACGGATTTCTAGCCTTCCAATCGCATCGGCAATATCAGCCTGCGAAACAATCGCATAGCGCTCGAACACGCCCGAGTCCTCCAGCCTCCGATCTTCATGATGACTCCCTCAGCGACTCCAGCCTTACGCAAATTGCGATCTGCCGTTCGGCGGAGGTCATGAAACAGCAGTCCGGGTACTCCAGCGCTCTCACACGCCTTTGCCCAGGTCCCTCGGAAGTCTCGGACTGGATTTCCACAGGATCGGGTAAAGACAAAATCATCAGGCTTCTTCCCGAACACGCACAGCTTGAGAAGTTCGGATACTCGCTTCGTCATCGTGACCTCTCGCCCATCGCGATTCTTCGTTGTTCCGGGTTCGAGTCGGATGGTTTCGGCGAGAACATTAACTTGCTTGACGTGCATGTTCAAGAGTTCGCCGATTCCCCAGCCATAGGTTTGGCCAACCTCGACGATTGCCCGAAACCACGTCTCGGAGCACGATCCGAACAGCTTCTCGTATTGCGCGTCCTCTAAGAATCCCTTACGAATGTTGTCCTCTGCGAGTCTGGGGAACGCTGGAATCCGATTTACCTTCGGCGGAGTGGTCTGGTGTCCAAGGTGAAACATCCGCTTCAGTGCTGCGAGTTCGCGATTGATTGTCGGAGAGGCATTGGCGGAGGGGGCTTCGGTCGCGCGGGTCGCGCGGGCGCATGGAGTCAACGCCAATCTGGTTTTCAACTGGTGCCGGTTGTATCGGGCGGGGCGACTGGGGCGCCGGAGCGAGGCCAAACTGTTGCCGGTCCGAGTTGCAGCGGAGAGTTCCATGGCGTTGCCCGCCTTATTGCAGGAACCTGGTTCGTTGCCGACCTCGTCGTGCGGTACGATTCACATCCAACTGCAGCACGCGCAAGTCAGCGGCAGTTCGAGGCAGATCGTGAAAACGTAGTCCTGGAAGTTCGAAGCATCCGCATTGGTGGTGGTCGAGCTGGATTTTTTGTCGCCCGGCGCGCATACTGCGCTCCAGATTGGCACCACCATATGCGACACGTGAATTTGTTCAGCGACTTCGTGAAAGATCTGGTCTATGCCGCGCGAAAACTAGAAAACGCCCCGACGTTCGCTACTGGTCTGGTCCTAACGATTGCTCTCGGTATTGGTGCTAGCACAGCGATTTTCAGCGTCGTCAATGCTGTGCTGCTTCGGCCTCTGCCCTTCACGAGTCCCGGGCAACTGGTTCTGTCGGAGGATTCCGTCTCTAATGCAGATTTCTTCGATTTGCGAGATGGAACGCGCGCAGTATTCGACGATTTAGCAGCAATGATGGTGTTCCGCACCGTTGTGTCTCGGGAAGATGGTTCCGCTGAGCGCATTAGCAAGGGACAGGTCACGACCAACTTCTTCCATCTGTTGGGCGCTCAAATCCTATACGGGCGTGACTTCACGAACGATGATGGCATCCCAGAGAGCCCAGTGCCGCCACCCTTTCCACCGCCAGAGGGCTCGGTTGCAATTCTCACCTACGACTACTTTCAAAGTCATTATGGTGCCGATCCAAGCGTCATAGGGCGCCTGCTCCCTGGTACCAACGGAACCGGACCGCGGATTGTCGGAGTTTTGAAGCCCGGTTTCAAGATGTTTCTGCCGGCTAGCGTTACTTCGCAATCTAGTGCCGACGTGTGGATCCCCAATAATCGCGGATACGATCAAGAGAATCGCGGTGGACTCATGTTGCACGTGATTGGTCGCCTCAAGCCAAATGTCACGCTGGAACAGGCGCAATCGCAGATTAATCGGATTGCCGCAACATGGGCCTCTGACCGTGTCCAGGTCAATGTCGATTCGTGGCATAACATGTTGGTCAAAGATGTCCGCCCAGCGCTCATTGCCTTGATGGCTGCCGTAATCCTTCTCTTCTTAGTTGCGTGCAGCAACACTGCGAACCTTGTGCTTGTCCGAACATCAATACGCGAGCGTGAGCTTGCGATCCGCAGCGCGCTGGGTGGGGGAATCGGACGGATTACCCGCCAGATGCTCACTGAAGCCGTATTCGTTGGTTGTGCGGGCACAGTGTTGGCGCTGGGACTAGCCTGGTTGGGCATTCGCGTTTTGCTGAGGCTCGCACCTTCCAATCTGCCGCGTCTCGATTCCACGTCGATCGATTGGCGTGTGCTTTTGTTCTCTGCATCTTGCGGGATATTGGGGTCGATCATTCTAGGATTACTGCCAACCCTCAGCGTTGTGCGGTCGGACGTTATGAAGATACTGCACAGCGCCGGACGAAGTGGGCACTTAGGCAGTACCGGACTCCTTCGATCAGGGGCAGTGATCGCAGAGGTGGCTTTCGCCTTTGCCCTGCTCATTGGGTCCGGCCTGTTGTTTCGCAGCCTTGTAGAACTCGTCCATGTCAGACCCGGCTACGATCCTCACGGCCTCCTCACCTTCCTCACAATCGGCAACGCGAAAGATGTTGCGCCGAAACGGCGTCTTGCGTTCTTGCGGGATCTAGAGGAGCGGCTGCGCTCCATTCCGGGTATCGAAAACGTCGGCGGTGCTACGGCCCTTCCCCTACATTGGGTAGGCCCCCCGGATGGAGTGGCCTGGTCCGCAGACCGAGTTCCCGCCGATCCAAGTCATAGGGCCGATATCGAAGCCGTTCTGCCGGGATACTTCGAGGCGCTCCATTCACGCGTCTTAGAAGGCCGCACGTTCACCGACGCTGACAACACCAGCGAACAAAACCTTGCGGTCATAGACAAATCGCTAGCGGAGAAGATCTTTCCAAATCAGTCTGCGCTGGAGCGGCGCATTTGTGTTTACATTCCTGATCCCACATGGCTCAGGGTAATCGGAGTGGTCGATCACCAACGGCTGCACTCTCTCGCCGATCCAGGCCGCGAACAAATCTTTATAACGGATGGTTTCTGGGGAATCGGGATTTCACGGCACTGGGCACTACGTACCAAGGGAGACCCCCGGAACTATGTCGATCTTGTACGTTCCGAGATCGCGAAGTTTGCCCCCGGACGGCTCGCAATTGCCGATATGCAAACGATGGACACGACTATTAACAGAGAACAGACTGGCACCCGTTTCAATCTGTTGCTTGTTGGACTATTCGCTGTCATTGCCGCGCTGCTGGCAGCAGTCGGGCTCTACGGCGTTGTGTCGAGTACGGTCCGGCAACGTACCGCGGAGATCGGTCTCCGAATAGCTTTCGGGGCTGAACCATCCCGCGTTGTCAGGCTCGTGATAGCGCAAGGACTCACTCTCGGCGTCATCGGCATCGCAATCGGCCTTACAGGAGCCCTCGGACTCACGCGGATCATGACTAGTATGCTCATCGGCATCAGACCAACCGATCCTTCGACTTACGCTGTTATCACCGTGCTCTTTCTCTTGGCAATCGGGGCTGCCTGTTGGGTGCCTGCACGCCGCGCGGGCGGCATAGATCCGATGGCAGCACTACGCGAGGAATAGCGGGAAACGTTCAACCTCTCTAAATCGCGTCATTAAATCTAGTCTAAATTGCGTCATTAAATCTGGGAATTCAGACTTTTTAGGGGGCGCCCGAAGCTAGGAAAGAAGCTCTTTCCTTCCGGGCGTGATGATTTCGCATCGG
>JASHRE010000026.1 GCA_030037515.1 Candidatus Sulfotelmatobacter sp. | reverse complement strand
GACCACCGGTTGCGCGGAAACCGAATCGTCGCTGGGCGCAATAAGGCGTCCGGCAGCGGCACGAATGCCGAGCAGCGGGAAAAACCCGCCGGAAACCGCCTGCCCCATAAGCACGCTCGCTGTTCCGTTGCCGCTCAGGTCAATTTGACCGGCATTGGCAAATGCTGCGACGCTGGAGAACGCGCTCACATGTGAGGCCACGTCGTTGAAGAAGGGCATGGAAAGCGAGCAGCCGGAGGCTTCGCCATCACGCGATAACTCTCCCCGGCCACAGTCGCCGTAACCCATTTGGTCGTGAATATCGGGAGACTTGCGGGCGCTCCACCTGAGAACCACGAGGTGCTGCGCATCCTGGACCGGCAGCCCGCGCATGAGGATCCCGTCAATTAGACTGAAAATCGCCGTGTTCGCGCCGCTGCCCATCGCCAGCGTGAGGACGGCCACCGCGGTGAAGCCGGGGGATTTGCGCAACATGCGCAGGCCATAGCGTAAATCTTGAATCAGCGCCCCCAAACTGCCTCCTGTCTTTATGCCAATGAGCACGCGGGAGCAATTGTATCGCCAGAAAGATGGAGCACCCCAGCCGCTCCGTTGGTTCCTAGCGGCTCGTCGGCTACTCGGAAGTCGTTCGCTCCGAACTTATCCCGCTTCTCCTGCAAGTCCCAGCGTCGAAAAATTCCAGTTTCCCGGACAGAGGCAAGACGACGGACAACGATTTTTTCCTACCCAGTGATTCGAAGGTTCGTGGCAGCCGGACCGGTAAGCCGAATTGCCCGGCTGCGCTGCAAAAAGGCAAGTTATTCGAAACCAGTCTCTCCGCTGGTGTCAGTGATGTCAATCTTGGCAGCGGGGGCAGGTTTTGTTTCAGCGGCGCCACAAGTCTGATTTTCCTGAACACAATGCGACAAGCAGCGCTTCCATTGTCCCTCTAAGGAAGTGAGATCTACGGACCATCACCAGTCAATCCGCCGAAGGCCAGCGACAATGTCGAAGTGCCGATCTTTACTTAGAAGCGCCAGAGAATGCTGGCGGCACAAGGCCGCAATCCACAGGTCATTCGTGGGGATCGGTTTCCCCGTTCCTTTCAGTTCCAGGCCGATAGCGGCGTAGTGGTGTGTCGTCCGCTCGTCCACTTCCAGAACCTTCACCGCCGCAATCCACTCGCGAAGCCAGCACTCATAGTCCTTTCGATACCGGGACTGCGCAATCCCAAAGCGATACTCGCCCAGGACAATCACTGGAACGGCCAAACTCTCGGCGCTAGCCACTATTTTTAGCGCTGCCG
This sequence comes from Candidatus Sulfotelmatobacter sp., assembly GCA_030037515.1. GTDB lineage: Bacteria > Acidobacteriota > Terriglobia > Terriglobales > Acidobacteriaceae > Sulfotelmatobacter. Next base: position 4,010 of record JASHRE010000026.1, on the reverse strand, counting down.
GTTCCCGGTCCGCAGCTGCCGACAGGGCGTTGGTATCGAGGATCAATGCCAAATCTCCACATCGATTTTCTCGAAGTCTTTCTCGATCAAACGATTAATCCTCTCGGTCTCGCGATGCAGATGCCGCAGTTTACCCATGTGCTTTACCCAAGGCTTTTCGTCTGTTTTGGCGTCGGCGGCCAGTTTCTCTTTCATCGCTTCCGTCACGAACTCCCGCAGGGGAATCCCGCGCTCGGCTGCCGCCGATTTTGCGCGACGAAAAATATGATCCGGAATCTCCAATGTCGTCTTCACTTTTCCCATGCTCCCATATTTATGGGAGCACGTCAAATAGGCAAGTGAGAAGACGAAAGGGAGAGCGCGATGCGACCGGTGACTCATGTCTCGACCTGCAGATGCACTCGAATCCGCTCCATATCATTTAACGGAAACTGTTCAGGCTGGCTTCAGGTTATCTTCGACGTAGAGTGAAAGCTCGATCATGCGCTCCGTCAATTGTTCTGGCGGGAGGCCGGCAAAGTTTCTAAGCACCAGTTCCTTCACATAAAGCCGCACCAGATAACGCAGCTGCAGGGCGCGGCTGCGCGTAGCAAAGACGAAGTCCCTGTGACCGCTATTGACGATGATCAGGTTGCGCTCCCCATCGAACCGAGAGCGCCATAGTTCTCCCGCAGCCCGCTCGAACGTATATCCTGGCAGGCCTCGCGTATTCACCGCAGTTGGAGCGATTGCTGCATCGAGACTGTCGGTAACGGTGATGAGGGCCTCACCAGTTGCACGCACTTCCCGCTGCGACACCTCGACCGATACGCGTACGAGGCCGGGTGATGAGGGAGCTTCAAAACTCACTTCCTGGTCAGAAGTGGATGAGAGTATCCCGCCCCCTTCCGCAATATGCCAGGCGAAGACCAGATCCTCTTCTACCCTTCGGCGGGAACGATCGCGAGGTAGCGCCCGAAACCGCCGAGTTTGATTCACGGCCAAGGTGGAGGCTGCCGGCGAGATCACGACCGTATGCAACGGGCCGGCATACTCAAAAAACTGACGCTGGAGGGATTCGCTTCCATTCGGTTCCGGCAGGCCCGGCACGATATCCTCTCCTTCGCCACCCGGTTGGGCGCCTCGCCCTCCACTCTCGTTTACTCCGAAGGTTTGCGCCGAGCGTGCCTGGATATCAAACCAGTCGTATTCTTCGCGAGGCAGAACCAGCATGGCCTCGCGGAAGGCACGCTGGATGGCGCGCAGGGACCCGCGGTTGGCTTGTTCTTCCTCAGCCCGGCGCTGTGCCTCGATCACGTCATTCAGGTGACTTTCAAGGGGCGCGAGAGCTTCCCGGAATGCCGCAAAGCGCTCATCGTGGACAATTCCTGAACGCGTGCCCGGAGTGAGGTTGAGGTAAGCCACATCGATCAATCCCTGCAGGTAACGAGAGTTCCAGGGCGGTCGCTCCAGACCCGGCAGCGTAGCCAAGTCCTCGATCACGCGCGTACCACTGCGGGTGAGCGCGACCCGGCAGTTGTCAGCCGGCTCGGCCAAATACAATTCTGCGTACGCGTCGCCAAAGGGGGAACGAACGGCCGGTAGCTGGTGTTGCAAACGACCTTCAAATTGCCGGGGCTCGACCTGGTATTGCTTTCGTGCAAGCTTGTCGACGACGGTGATGCGAACCCCCGTCGAGCGGATGCGGTCGCGCAGCTCAGAGGCCAGATACCATTGAATCTTCTCGCCGCTCAGGCTGCGGATCCCTTCCAGCAAGGGACTAATCTTGAGCTCGGTGCCGGTTTCAGTAAACAGCACGCGCCTCACGTTAACTGCGTAACGTGGATCCCCTTTGCTCATCACCATCTGATAGACATGCTGATCGGCGCCGATTGAAGTCATCGTGAGCCTCTCGCCCACGGTCCAGAAACTCAATAGCCCGATGCCGAACTCCCCCTGCAGACCATCGCCGTCACCCCCGGCTTTCAATTGTCGTTTGATGGAGTCGCAAATATGGGTGGCAACGTACTTGAAATCCGGCAGTCCGTTTTCATCGCGCGGAACGCCGTTGCCATCATCCTTAACCGTCAAGTAGTGCTCGCCGTGCTCGCGGCCACGGGTAATCGAAATGTGCTTGGCGCGGGCATCGATGCTGTTCTCAACAAACTCTGCAATCGCCTTCAGCGGATTACCCTGCGAAAGTGCGATGATGCGGATCGCGTTCCAATCGTCGCCGATCCGCAACTTACCGTGATCTGCATGCCTGGACTTGCCAGTAGCTTCGCTCGCCATTTTAAAAAAATCCTTGGCCCAAGATGCGGCAGGGATCAGGTCAAGGACTCAGCTCACTATAGCCGCGCGCCGGCAGGGCCGACAAGGGTGCCGGTCTTGAGTCACACCGTCACACCGGCGTCACAATTGAACGGAGCTGAACCGATCTTCCCTCATAACCAGCGCAGGTCTTGGCCCCCGGCGAGGAATAGATGCCGATGTTCAGCCCCTTGGAATGCACATAGTCGGCCAGAGCCTTCATGTCGGGGAACTTCGCGTTGCTGTGCAACATCCCGTTGGCGTCGCGCGGACCTTCCCAGGTCTCGTCGATGTTCACCTAGACATAGTCAGGGTCTTTCATCCCGGTGGCCACTATCTCCTCGGCAGCCGATGCGACGCCCTTGTCGTCCACCTTTTCAGCAAAGTAGTTCCAACTGTTCCAGCCCATGGGCGGAGTCTGTGCCACCACCTGCGCTGCCTGCGGCGGGCTCGGCGTTTGCACCGCAACGCTTAAACGTGCCGCGGCGAGAGACGCCAGGGCCGGAGCAGCAAGGGCCCAGGAAGCAGAAATGCGTATCGTAAGGTCCTCCTGATAACGATTACGTTTGAATGCAATGCCACAAGGCAACTTTGGTAACGCATTATCCGTTTCGGACTCGAAGGCAGCAGACAATCACCGCTACTGTTCAATATAGTTCGAATGCGGGGATGAGATTCCACCTCCTACCGGTAGGATTTCAGACCTTCTTGGTAGATTGCTGGATCAACGCTGGGCGTCTCTATTCAGTCGCTGTACGTAAGCAATCCAGATCTCCGCCAGTTCGCGCCATTTCGAATCAGGAACTTCTTCCATCGTGCTTTCGGTCCGGTACACAAAATACAGCGCAGGGACCCCGATGGAAGGCTGTTCGAGCATATAGCTCCACCATTCCTCGAGATTGGTGGAAGAAGCGTTGTCGCAATCGACCAAATTCCAGCCGGCAATTTTCGCAATGCGGGCCCGCACCTTCATCATCTCCGGCACGTTACGAGCTCCGTACCAAACATCGTTCAGACGGAGCACGTCGGAGGATTCGCGCAATAACGGATTGGGCGTCTGCGTCTCCACCAGCGCATCGGGCTTCCATTTGTGCGCTTCGTCGTACAGGATGAACTGGAAGCGGCGGACGAATTCGATGCCGAACAAGGGCGAATGCTGTTGCAAGTTCGCGCTGCGCGAGACTCCGCTAATCCAGTCCTCCTTGAACCCGTCCACGCCCAGGTCGGCTACCAGATGACGAATCCTTTCTCGGAGGAACCGCTCATATTCAGGGTTGCTAACGTCGCCGGCGATCGCCCAGTTTCCGTCCTTCACGCATAGAGATTCGGGCAGACCCTCACGTTGGAATGCTGGTACCCAGAGAAGCACGTGCCGGCCCTTCGCGTGCTGTTGTGCGATGAATCCCTTCATGTCGGGCCACTTCCGCTCGTCTACGTCGAACGTTCCGTACTGCTTTTGCCACTTGTCGTCGATAACGACGGTCCCGATCGGTAGGCCTCTGCTTTCGAGCACGCCAAGCCACTTCTCGTAATTCGCCTGTGTTGCCAGATCGTGCGCCTCGATCTGGCGAACGGAAGCCTCCTGGGTCTGCTCCGCCCATCCGCAGAAGATGGGCTTATAGTGCCAGGCCGCGTTGCCAAAACGCTTCTTGGTACCGAAACCCTTCTGGTCGATCCACGTCACGTATTTTGACAGCGAGTCGTACTCGCTGTTGCCGAAA
>JASHRE010000258.1 GCA_030037515.1 Candidatus Sulfotelmatobacter sp. | reverse complement strand
GATTGCGAGCCTAGGTACGCAACCGAAGGTTTACTACAAATCGGAAGAGCCGTGGCTGAAAGCGTTGGCCGAGCCCAGCTCCCGGCGCATGGAGGTCAAAGATGTCTAGCACCGCACTGGCCGACAGCCGATGGATTACTCGCGGCGCCGAGCGCACTTCGTTATCCCGCTTCTTACTCTGGCTCGCTCCCTGGTCGGCGATACTCGCGGTCGGTGTTTACGCCGCCTTCCTCTGTCTCTATCGCGGATTGAATCAGACCAACATGGATAACCGCTTCGCATTCGGTCTTTGGATCTTTCTTGATCTCAGCATCATTGCCCTTGGCGCGGGCGCATTCTTCACGGGATTTCTGGTTTACATCCTGAGGCGTGCCGAACTTCGCCCGATCCTCAACACCGCCGTGGTTGTCGGCTTCATCTGCTATAGCGGCGCCGTTGCCATCCTGATGATCGATGTGGGCCAGCCGCTGCGGGCCTGGTTCACCTTCTGGCATCCCAATACGCACTCGATGCTGACGGAAGTCACGTTCTGCATCACCGGTTACCTGTCGGTGCTTTGCCTGGAATATCTGCCCATAGTGCTACGGAACCGGCAGTTGCGTAAGCTGCCATCGTTTTTTGTGTTTGAGCACCAACTGCACCAGCTCGTGCCGGTGCTCGCCGCCGTGGGCACGCTGCTGTCATTTTTCCATCAGGGATCGCTCGGCGGACTCTACGGAGTGCTGCGCGGTCGGCCATTCGCCTTCCGGCACGGATTCTTCATCTGGCCTTCGACATTCTTCTTGTTCATTTTGTCGGCCATTGCAACCGGGCCGAGCTTTCTCATGCTAATAACAGCCAGCGCCGAGAAGGTTACCGGTCGCCGCCTGGTCGCTGACGAAGTTTTCCGGCATCTCGCGTTCATCTCCGGAGGGCTGCTCAGCCTTTATGTAGCGGCGAAATCGATCGACACCTTGATCTGGCTCAACTACACCTCTCCCTCAGAAGGCTACGCACCCTGGAGTTACTACACGCACAAGCCATTCGGCACGCCGATCCTTTTCGTCGAGATTGTCGTGTTCGGTCTGGTGCCTGCCTTTCTACTGCTCTCTCGTCGGACCAGACGTCAACGCGCATGGCTGCTCGGCGCCGCTGCCATTGCCTGCGCGGGAGTGCTGCTGAACCGCTTTGTGCTCACGGTGCAGACTCTCGCCTTGCCCACTCTGCCCTTCGATGACTTCCTTATTTACACGCCCAGTTGGCAGGAAGTCGCAAGCTTCGCTGGAGTCATTGCCTACGGAGCGATTGTGTTTTCCCTGTCCTATCGTTACCTGCCGTTATTCGGGCAGGCGAAAGGAGAGAAGTTCCATGTTCCCGGGAATTGATGGTTTCCACTGGACCGCGGGTCACATCATCTTCTTGTGCTTGTTCTTTGCCGTGGCGATCACGATTTTCGCGACGGCCGCCTCCGCGACCATACGCACGATGCGCGCTTTCCACGCGCATCACGCCATCGATCTCTGCTGGCACGCCGATTTCGCCGACTTGCCGCTTTCGGGTCGCCGGTGTCGGCATGAGCTTGCCGGCCGTGTGACCTGGCGTACCTGTGACAACGCCTTCGATTGCCGGCACTGCGAAAAATACTCCGAGCTTGCGGTACTGCCCGCAAGCGGCGTCGCGCACGATCTCGGCCTACACTATCCAGAGGATCGTCTGTACCATCGCGGCCACACGTGGGTAAGACTCGAAGACGACGGCACACTGACCATAGGCCTCGATGATCTGGCTGAGCGTCTGGTGGGCGTGCCTGACTACGTCGACATGCCTGAACCCGACACCGAACTCGACTTGAACCAGACCGCTTGGCGCATGAAGAAAAATGGAAAACAGATCCTTGTCCGCGCACCGATCGAAGGCACAGTTATCTTGGTCGGCGGGTCCAAAGAAGGTTGGTATCTAAAGCTGCGCCCCCGCCTCGATGCTCACGATCCCACGACGCTGCGTCATCTGCTGCGCGGTCCAGAGGTCCACCGATGGATATCCCGTGAACTTGAACGCCTGCAGGTTCAGCTCCGCACTCCGAGCACGGCTGCAACGCTCGCTGATGGGGGCGCGCTGTTGCCTGACCTGATGGACGCTGTCCCGGATGCCGACTGGAATACCGTGCTCGCCGATACATTCCTGGAGATCTGAAACGGCCTTGGGATTTTGAGCCATAAAGGGTTGTCTTGCTGAGGGTCGCTTTCTTGACGAGCCGAAGGATGTACAGCTACCTCCCTGCCGGTCCAGTCGGCGGGTACACGAGTTCCTGGGGGACATGGGCGGTTCCAACGATGCCAATCCAGAAGGTGGCCCACTCGGGCTGAAACGTTCTAGTTCCGGTGCGAGATCTCGTAGCGCTTCAGCTTGTCATACAGCGTCGAGCGATCAATCCCCAACGCCGCCGAAGCTTCCTTGATGTTCCCCTGCTTGCGCTCGAGCGCAGCAACAATCGCCTGCCGCTCCAGCTCTTCTAGTGGCACATCAGGAACCTCCCAGACCGGCGCCGTTAAATCTTTGTGCCGCAGCCACGAAACGTCCTGCTCATCGAGCACGCCGTTGTGGCAAGTCACAATCGCGCGCTCGATCACATTCTCTAGTTCGCGCACGTTGCCGGGCCAGTCATGAGCGATCAGCAGCTTCAATGCCGGGGCGGTGATGCCGCTAATCTCTTTGCCAAGCTCGGAAGAAATGCGTTGCACAAAATGCTCCGCCAGTAGAGGGATATCTTCCCGGCGATCGCGCAAGGGTGGCAGATTGATCTCGATGACATTCAGTCGGTAATACAGATCCTCCCGGAATCGTCCCTGGTGCACCTGTTCGGCAAGGTTCTTGTTGGTCGCAGCAATCACGCGGGCATCGACTTCAACTTCCCGACTCCCACCCACGCGATAGAACCGCCGTTCCTGCAAAACGCGCAGCAGATCCCCCTGCAGCTTCGGCGAGATGTCTCCGATTTCGTCCAGGAAGATCGTCCCTCCATCGGCCAGCTCGAATTTTCCCCTCGCCTGCGCATTCGCGCCGGTAAATGCGCCTCTCTCATAGCCGAACAACTCGCTCTCCAGCAACGTTTCTGTCAGCGCAGCGCAACTGACGACGATGAATGGCTTCTCCGCGCGATTGCCGGAAAAATGCACGGCCCGCGCCACCAATTCCTTGCCCGTGCCACTCTCGCCGCGAATCAGCACCGTGCTACGCAGGCTGGCAATCTCTTGCGTCAACCTCAGAATCTCCTCCATCCGCGGATTCTTGGTGATGATGTCATGATGGCGATACTGCCGCGCCAGCTTTTTCCGCAAAATTGCGTTCTCGCTCTGCAACTTCTTCAGCTTCAGAATCCGCGACACCAGCATCGAAATTTCCTGCGGATTGCACGGCTTCACGATGTATTCCTGCGCGCCTTCCTTCATCGCCTGAATTGCCGTGTCTACGGTTGCGTACGCCGTGATGATGATGACCGACGCCTCCGGCCGCACACGCCGAATCTCCATCATGGTTTCAATGCCGTCCATCCCCTCGGGCATCTTCAAATCGACAAAGCAGATGGCATAATCCGACGCCTTCGCCAGTTCCACCCCCTTTTGCCCGTTTGGGGCTATATCTACGCGATATCCGTCCTCCCGCAGCCATGCCGCCATCGATTCGCACATAACTTCTTCGTCGTCCACAACCAGGATCGGCCAATTCTTTTTCATGACACTTCCGCCTCCTGCGAGGAAAAACGTTTCAGCAATTGCAGGCCGCATTGCGCGCAGTATTGCTCGTCCTTTTCATCCACGCGCTGAATGTGTGTGGCCAGGCTCATCGCACATTTCGGATCGTCGCAATGGACCAGGCCGAACGTGTGCCCTAGTTCGTGCAACACTTCCTTGACGACACGCGAGCGCAGCACATCTTCGTCGGCGCGCAATCCATAGAACTCTTGCCTTAGACGGCACACGGAAATCAGCGCCACCGGGCCATCCACTTGCGCCTGGCCAAAAAGAAAGCTCAGCATCGGGATGGCCAGATCCACATCCGTTACCCCCAGCAGTCGGCACGAATCGGGAGGAAGCATTTCCGCCAACATCTTCATCATCTCCACCGACTGATATTGTTTCCGCTTCGGGTCATAGGCCCTTTCAGGAATGACCCGCGCTTCCAACCGGCGAATCGCCACCGGCAGCCACTCCGCGGCCGCATGCTCGATCCACTCCATCACTTGCTTCGGCACATCCCCCATCGCCACGAGATAGAGAGTCTTCACCCTGCATGTACCTGAATGGCCTGCGGAACGTTCTCCGTCTTGCGCGACTTCAAGGGCAGCGTCACCTTAAATGCCGCTCCCTGATTCCGTCGGCTTGTGACCTCTACGTCGCCCTCGTGCCCCTTCACAATGCCGTACAGCACCGCCAACCCCAGGCCAACGCCTTTCGCCTCGGACTTTGTGGTAAAGAACGGGTCAAAAATCTTTGACAGATTCTCGGGCGCGATACCCTCGCCGGTGTCTTCCACGTAGAGCTCGACCTCATCCGGCCCGGCAAGACGTGTACGCACCGTCAGCCTGCCGGTGCCACGGGGCTTGATCGCTTCACCGCCGTTCAGGATCAGATTGAGAATCACCTGTTGAATCTGACCCGAGTCGCACTCGACGGGCGGGAGATTTTCCGCCAGGTCGAGCACAACTTCCGCGCCCATGAGCCTCAATTTGTGATCGGACAACGCCACAGTTGTCCGAACCAACTTGTTCAAATCTGCTGGCGCATGCTGAGGCTTCGATCGCCGTGAAAACGCCAGCAGGTCCGATACGATGCGTCCCACACGCGCCGTCTCGGCGGAGATCAACGCCAGATATTTCCGGAATTCAGCCTCCCGTCCCGGCGGATATGCCCCGTTCGCCATCAGCCGCTCCAGCAGCATCGATAAATTCAGCACACCTGAAACAGGATTGTTAATCTCATGCGCCACGCTGGCGGCGAGCTGCCCCAGCGACGCCAGCCGGTCTGCCTGGACGAGCTTTTTTTGCGCAGTCTGTAGCTGCTCCGTGCGCTCCTCGACCTTGCTTTCGAGCGTTTGCTGCATTTCGTTTAGCTCGTCGACGGCCAGCTTGAGGCGCTCGCGCATTTTGTTGAAAGAATCGACCAACTCATCCAATTCCTGACTGCGCCGCGTGATCTCGATGGTTCGATCCAGTTCCATCGCGCTGACGGCTTTGGTTCCCTTGATCAATTCCTGAATCGGCGATGCCACAAATCGCCGGGTGAACAAAATGACGAAGGCCGCGCCCACGCCGACTTCGACCACGGTCCAGAGGATGGTCTGCATTGTGATCATGTTGGCCTGCTGCTGTACCGGATCGAGCCGCAAGGCGACGTCGACGACGCCGAGCACCTTAGTTGACGCGCGATGCGCATGGCAGGCGGCGTTGCTGCATGACGGCTCGTTGTAGATTGGCGTGACCATGCTCATGGTCTGTACGCCATCGGGCGAAACCGTGGAGCGGATCCGCGAATCTTCTGCCGGCCGGTTGCGCGGCGCACCCTTACCGTGGCAACTGGCGCACACCTGATCGGACATGGTTGTGACGCCCGGTTGCTCGCGCGCATCGGTCGAAAAAACCAGTTTCCCTTCGCGATTGAACATGCGGATTCGGTCCACGCCCTGCTTGTCCGCAATCATGCGCATGATCTCGTATGCCGCTTTGCGGTCATCGTCGAGCATCGCGTGCCACGTCGCGCCGGTAATGCTGCGCGAAAGCTGGTCCGCACCCAGCATCATGGTTTCTAGAAGCTGCTTTTTCTGGGTATGCACACTGATCAATCCACTGATGACGCTGATTCCCACGATGAGAATCGTGAGCGACAGCATCAGCTTGGGTCCAAGTCTACGAGGCATTGCCTTAGCTCAATTCTGCGATCTACATAGGACGGTTCTTGTGATTAAGATCACGCGTCGTTGTGATCTGCCTCTTCGGCGGACGTAAGCTCTCCTGCATTGTGCAGACGACAATCGAGGACCACGCGCAACCACTTGAGGATGGGATTGTGCTGGTGGAACTGCGCAAGATGCATCAAGTGCCGAGGGAACCCGTCAACATGAGATACGAACCATCTTCATGGACCCGACACCAATTGCGGCCGTAAGCGGTCCGTCCTCTGGGCGGTTGATCTTAACCGCGGTTTATCTGAGAAAATACTGGAAGTGATGATCTCCCCGACCTTCAACGGGCTGTGCGTTCTGACGCTCGAGAGCCGCCGTGCCCGCGAGATCGCAAAGTTGATCGAAACTGTAGGCGGGGTGCCGATTGTAGCTCCCTCGGTTCGCGAAGTTCCGTTGGATTCAAATCACGAAGCCTTGGACTTTGTTCAGAGTTTGGCCACGAGCCAAGTCGACATGGTCATCTTCACCACAGGAGTTGGAGTCAAGGTGCTGGCTTCCGCTGTGGAAGGAATCTGCCCTCGTGACGAGTTGTCCCGATTGTTGAACGATGTGGTAATCGTGGCGCGCGGTCCCAAACCCGCTGCCGCCCTCGCCGAACTAGGTGTGCGGGTCCGTCTCGCGGTTCCGGAGCCGAATACTTGGCGCGAACTCCTGACTCTGCTCGATCAGAATAAGCATTCATTCCCGGTCGCCGGGCGTCGTGTTGCTGTGCAGGAGTATGGAGTAAGCAATCCCGAGCTGTTGTCAGGCTTGAAGGAGCGACGCGCGTTGGTGACCCCGGTGAACGTTTATCAATGGGCCCTCCCCGACGATGTCGCGCCTCTTCAGCAAGCAGTGGACTCGATCATCCGCGGCGACATCCACGTTCTTCTCGTGGCCTCGTCCATTCAGATACGTCACCTTTTCGATGTCGCCAAAAAAATGGCCAAGGACGAAGCTTTGCACGCGAGCCTATCTCGCGTAGTGATTACTTCGATCGGACCCCTGACCTCCGAAGAACTGAGAAGCCGCAGCCTGACCGTCGACATCGAGTGCGCACATCCGAAGCTCGGCTATTTGGTGCGGGAGGCTGCCGAAAAAGCTCCTGAACTTCTCCACCAGAAACGCAGCTCGGCAGCAAAGGACAGCCTCCGATGAGTGCAAAAATCGTGCACGCGCAAGCACGCTCGAAAAAGCAGTCG
>JASHRE010000257.1 GCA_030037515.1 Candidatus Sulfotelmatobacter sp. | reverse complement strand
AAATGCCTCTACCGTGGAAATTTGCACGCGCTCATGTGGACTGTGCGGATCGATAATCGTCGGACCGAACGAGGCCATCTGCATCGAGGGATACTTCTCGCCGATCACGCCACACTCGAGACCGGCGTGCATGGCAATCAACTTAGCGGGACGACCGAACATCTTTTCATGCATCGCCTGGAGTTTGACCACCACATCGCTGTTCGGCTCGGGCTTCCATCCTGGATAATTAACCGAATGCTCGACGCCGAAATCCGCCAACCGAAAAATCGTGGCCACCACATTTGCGGCAGCCCACTTGCTGCTTTCGATGGCACTGCGCTGGCTGGTCACAATCTCCACCATTTCGCCTTTGGTGCTCACGGTTGCGAGATTCGTGGAGTTTTGCGTCAGACCGGGAACATCCGGGTTCATCGCCAGAACTCCGTGCGGGAGACTCGCCAATAGATCCGCAACTATCTTTCCGTCAGCTGCGCTCATTACTTTCTCCGGACTGTCCGCTTTCTCGATGGTGATTTGTAACCCGGCGTCGAAACTGCCGAGATCAGCTTTGTATTGCGCCTGTGCCTTCGCCACCAGGGATTGCAGCTGCTCTTCTTTTCCCGCATCGAGCACCAACACGGCGAAAGCCTCTCGGGGGATTGCATTCTGAGCGCTGCCGCCGCCGACCTCGCTGATTTCAGCCCGATGATCGCGCAGTAACGACTGGACGACACTGCCCACTATGCGCAAAGCATTCCCGCGTCCCTTGTGGATGTCCAGGCCGGAATGCCCGCCCTTCAAACCGGTTACCTTCAAGCGCCAAGCTGGTTTCGGTTTCGCTTTTCGCAAGGCGACTTTTCGTCGTCCACTGGTTTTGACCCCACCGGCGCACCCAATGCAGATCGTATCGGCCTCTTCATTGTCGAGATTCAGATAGTATTTCGATTTCAGCATCCCACCTGGAAATTCGGCGGCGCAAGTCAGGCCTGTTTCTTCGTCGACGGTGAAGACAAATTCCATTGGGCCATGGGCCAGATTATTGCTTTCCATGACTGCTAGCGCCGCCGCGATCCCCACTCCGTTATCCGCGCCCAGAGTCGTTCCCTCCGCTCTCAGCCAATCTCCATCGCGCGCGATCTGGATCGGATCGGTGTCGAAATTGTGATCCGTCCCTTCATTCTTCTCGCAAACCATATCAAGGTGTGCCTGTAACATCACCATTGGGGCAGCTTCTCGTCCCTTATGCGCCGGTTTGCGGACAACCAGGTTGCCTGCCCTGTCTTGCATTACCTCGTGGCCGCCACGCCCAGCTTGCGAAAGCACATAGTCGATGACGGCTGCTTCTTTGGTGGAGGCGCGGGGAATCTTCGCCAGTGCGTCAAAATGCCTCCAAATCTCCGTCGGCTCGAGACCTTCGAGCGCAGGTACCATGAGTGCTCCTTTCCAAGAAAGGATGAAACATCAAACTCGATTGTTCCGCCCGCGTTACGGGACACATTGACACCACGACGCGTGAAAAGCCTTTGAACATCGGCCGATCAAGCAGCGTCGGCACGCGAACGTTGCGCATCCCCCGTCACGGCTCGCAGAACGGAAAGTGGAATACGCAAAAGTCTCATTTCGCCCGATCTGGTCGAAACCGCTTGCACCGCAAAGCCGTTTTCATCGACCAAGGGATTCGAAATTAATTCAAATTCCTCACCGTACATTCGTACCCGGTTCTGCTTGGCATAACCGAGCGCGATGAGCCTTCCGCAGATCGCTTCTGCATTCTGTTCTTCGATGGTCATCGTTTCACCCAAGCGCTTTGCACGTTATTCCCATGACTGCCGATGGCGCGAACCCTCCGATTCGGCGGCAGGCCGGCGACGTCATTCCAGAGTCGAAATACTCGAGTTTCTCGCTCGTGGCCAAGTATGCTGAGCGAAGCGACGTCCATGCTAAAGAAGCGTCCTGCGTCTGGTTGCAGCCCCACCCAACAGGCCGCGAGAATGCGGAGGAAATGAGCGTGCGAGAACAGCAGCACGGCACCTGAGCAACTTACACAGTCCGTGATGACCAAGTTCGCTCTCCTCGCCACCTGATCGATGGTTTCGCCGCCCGCTGGACCGTCCTTCCAGATGGACCATTCCGGCCTGACCTGTCTGATCTCGGAGGTTGTCTTCCCCTCGTAGGATCCGTAATTCCACTCCTGGATCGCGTCCTCAGTCTGGGCGACATTCCCAAAGCCTGCCAGCCGACAGGTCTCCTGGGCGCGCTCACGAGGACTGGTCAACACTCGAACAAACCGTTTTCCTTCCAGTTGCCGGCCTATCATTACTGCCTGGCGCCTTCCTCGATCTGTAAGAGCGACATCGGTAGTCCCCGTATGGGCGCCGCTCACGCTCCACTCCGTTTCCCCATGGCGCACCAGCCACATTTGCAAGGGTTCGTCCATTCACCATCCTCTCGCTGCTCGGCTGCTCAGGCCATTTTTTGGGCTCCGTCCCAAAGCAACAGTCGCTGTGTCTGCTTGGTGAAGGATTCAGCCTCGTTACAGAAATCGGGCTGAATCGGCACAGACCACCGGATGTTCGCGAAAAATTCCAAATTGATTTCGCGGGTGTTCCCCTGCCCGCCGAAACGAATGTCGGATATGTGGCGCAAGGGGGCATATTTCGACATCATCCCGCTCGCTTGATAAACGCCATCGATCTGATCGGACAGCCAAAGAATCCTTCGCGAGGTCAGTGCGAGGTACTCTCCCGCTACCGGCACATTTGTCGGGAAGAGCCACCTTTTTCGGATCATGGTAGATGGTGCACTGAAGAACCGGGCTGTCAACACCTCCGAGCGGTCCACGTGGTCGGACTCGCCGCAACCAAACTTGTGATCAAGCGGTTCGCCAAAGATACAGCGGCCGAACTTGCGTTCCGCCGGTTGGTTTGTTAGCAAGAGGTGTCGCAACTGCAAAAGAAATTCTCCGACCAATCCTTCTTCGCGCACGTCGTATTGCCACTCTTGGATCGCGCCGGAGGACCGGATTGTGATACTCGCGTCTAGGAACAGGCGACGCTGTTCAATAACAACAATTTCGTCAATTCGAACGTCGACCCGCGGCAATCCTGTGGAAGGGTGTGATACGACAGCCATCATGTCTGGTAAAAGAAGCAGAACGCGCGCGGGAGACGAGGCACCGGCGAACCTCCCACGTCGTCTCGGCGGGAAGAACAGTCCGCATATCAGTTTTGCGAAATCTGCTTTTACAGGAAAATCACTCGGAAGATGATCGGGCCGGTGGATGAGATAAGCGTGGGTGTACTGCACGGTTTTTTTCATGGCCTGCGCTGGAGATGATTTACTCGATCCAGATCACTTGAATTGAGGAATAGCCGCCAGGCAACAACCCCCGAGACAAGCGTCCTTGTCAGGAGTCATCAGCTGCCCTGGCGAATCGGAAGGACAGCGGTTAAGGGCGAACTCCCTCACCCACGGACGAAGTTTAACTCACTCTCCCGTGATGGACAAGCCAAGAATTTGCCATCTTCGGAAAGCGCTCAGCATCTATAATAGGTAGAGTTGTTATCGGTGAAGGAGTACCACCGCTAACCGCTTTCCTTCCCACGTTCGGTCGGACAGCTGATGACTCCTGGCAAGATGAGTTCTTGTCCCTGGAGGTCGGGGTGCTGGCCGGTTTCACTGGCATATCCACTCGAGAACAAGACCGTCAAGCCGACGGAATCTGACATATTCGCAATCTGGAAATGTCCGTCGGCGATTGGAGGGATCATGCTGGCGTACTGTCCAAACTGCT
>JASHRE010000256.1 GCA_030037515.1 Candidatus Sulfotelmatobacter sp. | reverse complement strand
GGTCGGGTGGGTTCGAGTTCGGGTGAGCGCTCCAGCAGGCACCGCGATCGCGCTCCGCCACGCCGAAGTTCTCGACAGTAAAGGGAATTTCTACACGGCGAATCTCCGATCAGCTGCGCAGACCGATCGCTACACCACTCGAGGCGAGGGGGTTGAAACTTTCGAGCCGCATTTCACGTTTCATGGTTTCCGCTACGTGGCAGTCGATGGTTGGCCCGGAGAAGTTCCCTTGGATGCCTTCAGCGGCGTGGTCTTGCATTCTGCGGTTGAAACAACCGGCTCATTCGAAACTTCGAATCCGCTGGTCAATCAACTGCAACACAACATCGTCTGGGGGCAGGAAGGCAACTTTGTCGATGTTCCTACAGATTGTCCGCAGCGCGACGAACGGCTGGGATGGACCGGCGATGCCCAGGTGTTCGCTCCCACCGCAATGTTTCTCCACGACTCCGCCGCTTTCTACACGAAATGGTTAAAAGATCTGGCACTCGACCAGGAGGAGGATGGCGCCGTGCCTTTTGTGATTCCCAACGCGCTTTCGCATACGACCCGGCAGGGTGAATCGGGCGCCGCCGGGTGGGGCGATGCGGCCGTGGTCGTGCCCTGGACGATGTATCTGTCCTACGGAGATCGCCGCATACTTGAAGAACAGTATCCGAGCATGAAGGCGTGGGTCGAATATATCCGCAAGCAGGCCGGCCCCCGACATCTTTGGAACACACGCGAGACCTTCGGAGATTGGTTGGCTTATGCCACTAATCAGGCCGATTATCCCGGAGCGACCACCGACAAAGACCTCGTGCAAACGGCATATTTTGCGCATTCCACAGACCTGCTTCGCAAGACCGCTGAAGTTCTGGGCAAAATAGATGATGCAAAATCCTACGGCGAGTTGTTGGATCAGATCCGGCTGGCTTTTCAGCAGGAATTCGTCACCCCGAATGGACGCTTATCGTCGAACACACAAACCGCTTATGCCTTGGCGCTGGCCTTCGATCTGCTTCCGGAATCGCAACGGAAGGCAGCGGCAGCCAGATTAGCCGCGGATGTCCGTTCCTTTGAGCACCTCACCACCGGGTTTCTCGGAACCCCACTGCTGTGCCGCGTTTTGAGCGACTATGGATATCTCGACGAAGCGTACATGCTACTGAATCGAAAGGAATACCCCTCCTGGCTATACCCGATCACAAAGGGCGCAACCACGATCTGGGAGCGGTGGGACGGCATCAAGCCGGATGGGGGCCTTCAAAATCCGTCCATGAACTCGTTCAACCATTATGCGTACGGTGCGATCGGCGAGTGGATGTACGGCGTGATCGCCGGTATCGGCATCGATTCCGAGCAGCCTGGGTACAAGCACATTTTCATCGGACCGCATCCCGGCGGCGGACTCGAGTGGGTGAAATGCTCGTTGCATACGATGTTCGGAGGCGTGAGCTCATCCTGGGAGATCAACGCGAAAACAATGACGACGCGCGTGACCGTGCCACCTAATACGACAGCGACGATCCGACTTCCGGGCGCAAGGCTTGAAGACGTTCGCGAGAGTGGTATAGCGTTACGCCAGAGCCCGGACGTTCAAAACGCCCTCCAGGGACCCGATTCGGTCTCCTTCGAGGTGGGTTCGGGAAGTTATGTTTTTGAATCCGGCAGCGGAGGTTCGGGAAGTTCAGCGGGGGCCAGTGTAAATTGAGAATGACTGTCCGCCGGGGAAATTGAATCTTGTGTTATCCGCCGCACCACCATGCAGAACACCGTATTGCAGCTTGATCCTTCCGATAACGTCTTAATCGCGCTGCGAAATCTACGGGCGGGAGAACGAGTCAGTTTTTCTGGCCGCGAACAGGTGCTCGTCTCCGACGTGCCTGCCAAACATAAGTTCGCGACCGAACCGATCGCCCTCGGCGGCAATGTCGTAATGTATGGCGTGCTGATCGGCAAAGCCAGAGAGCCGATTCGCGCCGGCGAGGCCGTCACCACGCGAAATACGCGCCACGAGTCGTTGCCATTTCAAGAAAGTTCCCAGTCCTGTCGATGGACACCGCCGAACGTGAGCCGTTGGGCCGGGGAAACTTTCCTGGGATATCACCGACCCGACGGGCAGGTTGGAACAAGGAATTATTGGCTGGTCGTCCCCCTTGTGTTCTGCGAAAACAGGAATATCGAGGTGATGAAGCAAGCCTTTGAAGAAGAACTGGGCTTCGCCCCGCCGAGAATCTATCGTCAGCAGGTCGCTGATCTCGTGCGGCGATACCGTTCGGGCAATTTGGCGTCAGTCCCCTGGCAGGCTCCGGACCTTGACCCTGAGACACGCTCCCGCTCAAAACTTTTCGAGAATGTCGACGGAGTCAAATTTCTGATTCATCAGGGCGGTTGCGGAGGCACCCGCGAAGATACAGATGCTCTCTGTGGATTGCTGGCCGGCTATATTCACCATCCCAACGTGGCGGGCGCGACGGTGCTCAGTCTTGGTTGCCAGCACTCGCAGACGGCGATTCTGCGGGAGGAACTCAAAAAGCGAAACGCTGATCTCAAAAAAACGCTCCTGGTTTTCGAGCAACAACGAAGTGGATCCGAATTCAAGATGCTAAGCGACGCGATCGAGGCCACGTTTCTGGGCTTGGTCGAAGCCAACCAATGTACCCGATCTGCTGCGCCTTTGTCGTCTTTATGCGTCGCGCTGCAATGCGGAGGATCCGACGGCTTCTCCGGTATTTCGGCAAACCCGTCGATCGGGCACGTTTCCGACATCCTCGCCGCGCTCAGCGGACGGACGATTCTCTCGGAATTTCCGGAACTCTGCGGTGTCGAGCAAGAGTTGATCAATCGGAGCATCGATCGCGAAGTCGGAGCTCGTTTCATGCAACTGATGCGCGATTACGCTGCCCGCGCGAAAGCGGCTCGATCGGGCTTCGATATGAATCCTTCCCCGGGGAATGTTCGCGACGGCCTCATTACCGATGCGATGAAATCGGCGGGTGCCGCAAGAAAGGGAGGCACGTCTCCTGTAACCGCTGTTCTAGACTATCCCGAATATTGCGTGACCTCGGGATTGAACCTGCAGTGCACGCCGGGGAATGACGTGGAATCGGTTACCGCGCAAGTCGGCGCGGGCGCCAACGTGGTGTTATTTACAACCGGACTCGGCACGCCGACCGGGAACCCCATCGCTCCCGTGGTCAAGATCTCGACCAACTCCGATCTCGCTCGCCGCATGAGCGACATTATTGATATTGATGCCGGCCCCGTCGTTGCAGGAGAGAAAACGATTGAGCAGATGGGGGAAGCGATATTGGAACGCGTGATCGAAGTGAGCAGCGGGGGATGCCGCACGAAAGCCGAGATGCTGAATCAGGACGACTTCATTCCCTGGAAACGGGGCGTGTCGCTCTGAATCTGCCCGCCCACAATCCGACTGGCCGATTGAGCGGTAAAACGGCCATCGTCACCGGCGCTGCAAGCGGCATTGGACGAGCCATCGCGACCAGGTTCGCGGCCGAAGGCGCACACATCAACATCGTGGATCTGAATTTATCCGAGGCTCAAAAAGTGGCTTCTGAACTGTCTCGGGCCGGTGGCGCAGCCAGCGCCTTTCAATGCGACGTCTCCAGTCAATCGCAGGTGAAAAAAGTCTTTCAGGAAATTGCCCAAGCTGGACCCATTCACATTCTGGTCAATGACGCCGGTATTTCGCACGTTGGAAAGCTGGAGAGTGTTGGCGAGGAGGATTTTGACCGAATTTTCCGAGTGAACGTGAAGGGCTATTACAACTGCATGCAGGCC
>JASHRE010000255.1 GCA_030037515.1 Candidatus Sulfotelmatobacter sp. | reverse complement strand
AAAGATGTCGATTCTTTCGTCCGCCTCTACATGGTGCCGGGCATGCAACACTGCTTGGGAGGCCCGGGGCCGGATTCGTTCGGAGCGGTCGGTGCTCTTGAGTTCGACGACCCACAGCACAGCGTGGACGCGTCTTTGGAGCAGTGGGTGGAAAAAGCCAGGGCGCCGTCAATAATTATTGCGTCGAAGTTCGAAGGCCAGGACCGAACGCGCGTGAAGATGACGCGGCCTCTGTGCCCGTATCCGCAGGCAGCGAAGTACAGAGGCAGCGGCGATCCGAATGACGCCGCGAACTTTGAGTGCGAGCGGCCGAAGAAATAAGCTGGATTTTCTGGTGCCTGAATGTCTGGCTCTCAACCGGGGAGTTGAAGCAGCTTCCGTTTGTGACTTGTCTGTGGGTCGGTCCTGGGTAACAGGCAAACCGGAAGCTGAAACACCGAAGCGAGACGGCAAAGTCCTGGCTTCGGAGGGCAGCGATATTTAAGCAATTGCAGCGTGTGATCGACACGGCAGACACCGTGCTGTACCCCGCACACCTGATGATTGGCGGCTGGAGGATGTTTTTCGCCGCCGTTCTCTTAGCCGTCTACGGCGTCTGCTATGGACTTTGGTGGGTATGCGACAGCGTTTACCACTTCGACGTCATGCATACAGTGGCCGATGCCTACCGATACGTTTTACAGATTCCTGCACAGAACCAAACCAAATGTTCACGCAACCGTCCAATTCGTTTTGGGCAATCAGGAATTCGATAGCGGAGAGGAAATCCGCCTCGTGAACCCACGAAATGAACTGCTGACCGCTCGCCGCTGTACCTCCGAGTGCAAGCCTTGCTAGACGAAGCAATGTGTCAACAATACCGCCACGATCAGGGCTCATAATGATCGCGCTGCGAAGGGCTAATTTGCGGGTGTTTGGGGCCATGGCTTCGAAAAAAGCCGACTCCCAACTAGTCGCCACATCGATGCTGAACTTCCATTTGGCGGGTGCATCCGGTTCGCTGCCCCCGATTTCCCCCGTCTGCTCGTCCATTACTCGGTCATAGATGTGGCGGTAGATTGTCGCGGTACTTGCATTCATCCACAAGCGCGGCGGATGCGCCAACTCATCCATCGTTCTACCCAGCAAGCGCGTGCTCTCAGTTCGAGAGTCCATGATTGCCTTACAGATTTGCTGCCGTGTATCGGCAATTCACGCTTCTGCCAGCAAGATTGATGACCACATCTGAATTTTCGAGTTCGGAAGTCCAGTCGCCCAGATGCTCTCCGTCCCAAGTGACGACGCGTCATGGCGCTGGAAGAGGCTTGCGAGCAAGGACTACAACCTCGTGTCCTTGAGTGTGGAAACGTCGCGACAGCACGGTGCCGACCTGTCTGTTTCCACCGGGAATGATGATCCGCAGGTGTTTGACCATGAGTGATCGCGGAGTTTCTTAACTACCCAGCTACAAATCGCAACATCGCTGCTTTGGAATGCTCAGCGAATTGTTGCTGGAGGAACCGCGAGAGTGGATATCCGAGCTTCGCCAACATCTTGCGAGGTCGAGAAAAAGCAAGAATGTCATAGCAGACCTTATCACTGACTTGGTTCCACTCGACGATGAATCGCTCTTCTCCGCTCTCTGCATGTTCCTCCAATGTGCCGTAAGCGAACCCAAAGCGTTTGATTCTAGCGCCATCATCAACCACATAGACGATACGACATGCATTGAGTGAAAAGAATCCGAAGTGTCGCACCAACACCGCAACGTCTGTTCCCATCCGTATCGGTGCGGTCGGCCAGCAGAGTTGCGACCATGGCATATCGAACATCCGCCATTCCCGAACCGTTTCAACTGCTCGACGCCACACGATTTCGCCACTGCCAAGCTCTACCCGATTGTGATCGATACTGTAGCCAATGGGTGCTTCAGCAGCGGACGCGCCGACCTCTGCTAAGAAAATCTGGATTCGTGTTGCGCAGAAATGAAACGCCTAATCTCGTCTTCTGAGGGCGCAGTCAGGAGGAACAAGGCAGTTAATCCTCAGGCGACATCCGTACTTCGCAAACAGTGGGAAGCGGATTTGAGTCGGTGCGAACAAAGTTCAGTGCGCGAGAGGTGACCAAGACCGAGAAGCCGGATACATTCATCCGTCGCGCAACTTTCCCACGACGTGTGCCTGCCCCGAGGGGAACAACTTGCTTCGATGACACGAACCGGAAGCTGTTCTCGAAATCCAGCCTCAATCTGTTCGCGAAGCCATCGCAAGTAGTCCAGTTTTTAGGCTATTGCCAGCTTCGGGTCTTCTCGGACAACTACCCCCCGAAAGTCCGGGATCTCCGCTCGCAGCGTATGAATGTGTCCGTGTCCTTCAAAAGAATCTCGATGTCGAGTTCCATTGATCGCTAGAGATTGCACTTTAGATCACCATCTGCCTTTTTTCTTCAAAGGCTAACAGATAACAAAGACTGATGCCCCACGCATTGTGGTTCGGATTCGAATTGCTCTCAGGATTTTTTGCATCTTCGAGGCAGCAGAACCCGGAGCCTGTGCCATTGCCACAGACGCAAGCAAGAAAATTAGGGCGGCCTTGGAAGGGTTCAAAATCAGGCTCTTGAACGAGAATCTGTAAAAGTGCTCGATCTACGCAGTTTTCTGAGAAGCGAGATTTTCAATCATGGGCAATGTTGCACGGCTGTTTTTGGCGAAAATGGGCGGAATCCTCGGCTTCGCTGTGGAAATGACGCGCCGGGGATCCGTTACATAAGCCATACCGAAAACGCCCAATCGTAATCGCCGGCGCTTGGAAACCCGCACACAACGCGGGTTTCCACATTTCCACCGCGACGGCGGCTGCGGAGGCTTTCCAGCGAATACCGATAAAGCCCGCTAAAATCTTGGATCTCGTCAGATTCCTGCACAGAACCCAAAATCACAGCTTGACCTCGCCGATCTGGACGAGCGGCTCCGAGTTCGTATACTTAGGGATGTCCTCCATGATTTCCTGCGCGTGCGGAGCGAAGCTCGCTTGAAAAGTCTGAACCGAGTCAAAGAGAAGATGCCCTGTTGCGATGTAAGGCGCCGGCGATCCCGGCTCCTCCCCGCAAATCCCGTGCTCGACCGACACTCCCTTCAAGGCTGATCCGAGCAGCCGTCGAACCATAGGGATGTGGTGATCGAGATAATATGCCATATCGAATTTTGTACCTACTTGGTTCGGATACAACACGCTGAGTTTGACCATGTGTTACCCTCCCTTTCTTCACGAAGCATACCAATCAGAGTGTGGCAACCATTTGCTGCATGAGAGGCACTGGGTCTCAGTCCATTGCTGAAGGCAAGATGGGCAGACGTCTCCCGTGTCGAACGTATTCCATTCAAATCCGCACGTGCAGGACCGGTGATCGTCTTTGCGGGGCGACCAGCCACAAAGAGGGCAGAGGATGCGCGAGCCAGACGGATCGTGGGTCTTATCGATTGCGGGTTCGCTGTCGAGCACGGTGCTGGAAGTGTAGGCAACCATTCTCGATATTATGGAACACAAGAGCGTGCGAATTGTTTTGATGAATCCTGCCGATTGGCCGGAGGTCTGCCCCATCTACGAGGAAGGCATAGCCACAGGTCTAGGCGCCTTCGAAACTAAAGCACCTTCGTGGGAACACGGCAAGTCTGCGGCTTCAGGAGAGATGTAGATTCCGGGTTATCGGACGCTGTGAGCGGATAGCGAACCTTGCTGGTACTTGGCGCGACACGATCTTGACTGAGCGGCGGAGCAAGAAGGTCGTCATCGAATGAAGCCGCAGCCGAGTGAACCAATGCTAGTCCTTAATGCACCCTCACCCGAATCATCGGCTTTGGTTTTCGGCAAACTCGACTGGTCACGAACAATCTTCGTCATCGTTCACCACATGATTGACAGCGATTGCTGACTGGATACAGGAGCATAAGGCGGGCATCGTAGGGGTTCAACAACTCCGATATCGTCGCGACGTTCTGGATTCCGGAGGCCGGGGTCGAGCCAGAGATCGTAGCAGTCAGGATCGAGAATCACAGGCATTCGGTCGTGAGCGGCAGAGGTCACCGCATTTGGAGTTGTCGTGAGGATCGAGCAGGTCTTGATCCATTGCCCACTTGAGTCCTTCCAGCCGTCCCATAGTCCGGCGAAGGCGAACAATTCGCGGTCTTTCACTTCGAAGCGGCTGCTTAGATGAGCCTGTTCTTTTCCACTCGTAGAACCCATCTGCCGGAATCAGGCACCTGTGAAATCTGATCGCATGACGGAATGCCGACGCGATAACCAGCACATGCTATCGCCATTTTTGGGGCCGAGCGTCAGCAGACCGACGTTTCGCCACTGCATACAAAGCCGCATTGCAAGCTGATTGTTGCAGTATGCCAGTTTTTTCCAACGACCTGAGCTCGCGTTGTAGGCTGGATGGCCGCGTATGAAGGAATTCCGCCAACTCGGACAGATACCACCATTTCTCTGGTCGGGTCAGAGTTGCGGCCAGCACACCCCCGCCGCACGCAAGGGAACAGGCTTTTCAGCGCTGAGGAGGTGTTACGCATAATGCGTATATTGCGAGTAAAAACCGATTCACACGGCCGCGCGTCTCGCGTGCTTACGCGTCGTTCCGAGCCTGCACGCTGATCGGACTGTGAGTCGAGACCTATCCTGCCGGATGCGATCTACGTTACTTCACAGTGGCAGCGACTCGAAAAATTTGCTTATGGATGGAGGCACGCAGGGTCTTCGGTAGCAAGTCAGCCTCTTCAAGTTTTTTCCAGGCCTCGGCAGTGCGCTGGACCGTTTCAACTGTGATCTGCCATAGCGGACTTGCCGGAATCCTCGCCGTGTCCGCAAAACGTCGCATTTGGCCTTGCGTGACTTCGGCGAAGCTGCGGCTGCCGCCGAAGCTCAGCGCGAGCTTGTCGTTGGGAATGTAAGGGAGCGTGGCTACGAAATCGTATCCGGGCGACAGGATCGGCTTGCGCTGGTCGGGATAAAGCAGGGACCAGTTCTTGAGATGCATGTCGGCGTTGCCGATCACAACGGAGAAAACCAGGCGACGTACAAACTCCTCAACGGCGTCCTCGCCCGCTTCCGCCGACAGAACACGGGCAATGTTGGAATAGCTGTGGTGTTTGTACTTGTCATTCGGATACTGCCCGAACACTTGCGCAAAATCCTCCATATGAACGGCGGCGGCGCCGGGAGCACGGTCGAACCGCTGCACAGCGAGAGCCTTGCCTCCGGGCGCGCGCGCCTCTTCAGGCAGCCCCTTGATATTCGCCACTGCGACGAGGCGGTTGTCCGGTACGGCGACGCCCGCGTGGCGTGCGAGTTGCAGCATCGCGAATTCATTCTCAGGAACGGCGGCGAAACGGGCGGAGGGTAGCTTGACAATCCATGAACCGCCCATACCTTCGGCGGGAATGGTCAGGCCGCCGGATGTTTCCATGACAGCGGAAAACTTCAACTGCACACCGGCGAGAGAGAACCGGAGCACAGCGTCGCGTTGATCATCGTCATGATTAGCTTCGCCATGACGGACATCATCGTCTTTTACATTGCCCTCAAGCGGCTCGATGACGAGCGCGCCGGGAAGATCGGCGCCGAGAGCAGCGATCAGAAAGAACTCGCGCTCAGGGTTAACATCGGCAAGCTTCGCTAAATACTCGCGCAAGTGGCCTTCGGGAAGCAGGTTCGAGAAGAACGGTGGCACGCGGCGCGATACTGGACGCAGAGCTGTGACCAGGCCACCAGTGCGGCCCTTGAAGGATAGACTCAAAGTCGGGCGCTGCGGATCGTCGATGTACTCCTGCTCGAACGCAAAGATCTGGCGGTCGGCCGCGAGGCGGTTGATGACACCGATCTGGCGTCGGTGCAGGCGCACGGCAAGCGCGTTGAGCTTTTTCGAATCAAACTTCATCGCGCGGCTCCTCGCTGCTCTCTTCGTTGTCGGCGTCGTCGGCGTACAGGGCGCGTTCCTCGCCATCGTCCTTGTGGTCCGGCTGCATATGATCGCGGATGAGCGATTGCACGACCGGGACGAGGGCACGCGGGACCATGAGGAGGTCATGATCAAGAATACGGACCAACTCCAGAAGGGTGTCGTAGCGCGGCACGATCTTGCCGGACTCGATGCCGGAGATGTGCGTCTGGGTGAGCCCGACGCGGCTAGCTAGTTCTCTCTGGGTCCATCCACGCTTCTCGCGGGCGCCCCTCAAAGCCCGGCGCATGCCCTCAGGGAGGGCCCCCAGTCGGAGTGGTCTGATATGCTTTGTCATATTTAATTTAATCTGTGATATAGATTATAGTATAAAAAACAGAATATGTTGTATTTCATATCAAATTTGTATTTGATGCTGTTTAATATATTCGTCAAAAAGATCCCTGCTGACCGACCCTTTTGCTATCCCAATTCGGTTGATTATCCGGAAGCAGCTACTAAGCTCTTCTACACTCCAATCAGCATCTGGCCGGGCGTCCCCAGTCCTCAATTAGTCTCTGGATCATGTCTTTGAGGGCAAATGGCTTATGCTGCATCGTTGACCATGTGATTTGTTGAAATCACGTTGAGTTTCTGCCGGGATTCCACGAACTTGACGAGCAGGTTCGATCGGAGATTCTGGCCCACTCGCGCCTTCTTCAGCAATTCGGGCCGCAGCTAGGACGGCCTCGGGTTGATGCGCTTAAGGATTCCTGTCACGCGAACCTGAAGGAACTAAGGTTCGACGCCGCCCATGGTGTTTGGCGCGTGGCTTTTGCCTTTGATCCCAAGCGCAAGGCCATTCTGCTCGTGGCGGGCGACAAGTCGTTCCGGGGCATATTTACTTCCTTTCCTTCCGTTTCAAACGCG
>JASHRE010000254.1 GCA_030037515.1 Candidatus Sulfotelmatobacter sp. | reverse complement strand
AGGGCAGGTCGGAATGTAGCCGAGGTAAAAGTAAACGTTGGGATCGCTCTGGCAGGACTGCGCGGTCACATACGGCGGTGTCTGATTCACTCCGAACGGCCCGCCGTTGATCACTCCCTCCGCGTAGCCGGGAGAAAGATAGGTGTAGAGTTCGCCGCGATCGTAGTAAAGGCCCGTGCCGGTGCGGACAACGAGCTTGTCGTTGAATTTTCGCGGGCTCCAGGCCAACCCGAGGCGAGGCGCCAGGCCCCATTGCCTGCCGGTTAGCGTGGTGTCGCTCACGCCTTTGGTCGGAAACAGATCGTTATTGCCCGCGATGACGAAGCCGTTGGAGGTGATTGTGTCGGTCGCGCCGTCATAGTTGTAGAGGGCGGGATCGAAGTTGAAAATCCGGCCGTATTTTTCCGTCAATCCGCCGTTCCAGTCGAAGCGCAAACCTGCCGTCATGCTCAGGTTCGAGCGGAATTGGAACTTATCCTGTATGTACATCCCCACCTGTCCGGCGCGGTAGTAGCGATTCGCGTTTCCCTGCAGAAACTTCGTAGTGGTGAAGTCATCGTTTGTATTGACGATGCCTTGCACGAATTGCGAGAAGTCAGCAGTCGAAATCATTCCCTGGTTCGTTCTCTCGTCGCGGGTGTTGAGCTGGGTGTAGGCGTAACTGCCGCCGAACGTGATCGTGTTGCGACCTTTCATCCAGATGGCGTTGGCGGACGGCATGATGCGATTTTGAAAAACTCCGGTAAACGCGCCCTGCGAAGCCGATCCCTGGCCGATCGTGAGAAACTGCAGGTTCGCGATGCCCTCGGGGTTGGCCGCCGGATTTCCCAATCCCAAAGGATCGACGATCGTGATTCCCGGAAAGTACGTCGAACCGAAGGTGTTGATTCCCAATTGTTGTGGCGTAAACGGCTGTCCGATCGTGCTGTAAGCTTTTTCGCGCAGAATTCCGATCACTTCGGTAACGGCCAGATTCGGCCGGATCGACTGCGCGTTGGTGAGCGAAGCGACCTGGCTGCCCGCGTCCAGATACTGAGGAAATCCAGGCACATTGGAATAGGCGTAAGGGGCGACGGTCGGATCGTGCTGGTAGTAGTACTTCGCCGAAATTGTGTTCTTGCTGCTGCGGTTCCAGTCCAGATTCGTCACCGCCTGGTCCGCCGTGAAGTAGGCGGTGCCGGGACTGATTGCGTTCTCGGGAAAAATCGGGGTCGGAGTAACGCCATCGCTGAACGGAATCAGATACTGACCGTTCGCTGCCTTCGCCTGAAATAGAGACAGCGCCACCGGACTGACGTTCGCGCCGGTTATCGAAGTGCCCCACTCATCATTCGAAATATCTGCCAGACACTGTGCGAACACGGGATCTGTTCGAGTTGTCGTGCCGCAACCAGTCGCGTTCATCAAGAACGTGGGATTGAAGTCTGCGGGCACCAGCATGCGTGACAATCCGATCTCCTGGTCGGAATCATGCGCGTGCTGAAAGGCGATATATCCGAAAAGTTTGTCTTTGATCAGCGCGCCGCCAAGCGTTCCACCCAACATGTAGCGATGCATCTGTGGAACTTTGTCGTTTGCGGGGACGTTGGCGTCCTGCTTGTCGAAGAATGGGGCCGCATTGAGCCAGTCGGTGCCGCGATGCAGGTACGCGCTGCCGTGAATCACGTTCGTGCCCGAAGCCGTGCTCATATCGATGTGAGCTCCGCTGGTCGAGCCCTGCTGCGCGTCATACATGGAGGTGTTGACGCGAAGTTCCTGCACGGTCTCTGGTGCTGGAGTCGGGAGGGCTTGTCCAATCGCAAGATAGACGGACGCGGTGCTCTGAATCGGCGCGGCGCTGGTGCTGGCGGCGTTGGCTACGCCGGTATTGTTGACGATACGAGCCGACGCGACCTGGCTCGTGCTTTTTCCGTTGAAAAGATTGCTGGCGTCAACACCATTCACCAAGAAACTGTTGCTGGTGTCGCGCTGGCCATTCGCCCAGATCGGCTGGTTACCCAATCCGCTGTTGACGCCTGTTCCTCCGGGGAGTTCAGCATTCACGCCGGGAGAAAGAATCGCGAGTCCGGTGAAACTGCCCGTGGGCAGAGGAACTGCGTCGATCTGATTTTTTTCCAGGATGTATCCATTCGTCGTGTCCACGGCGTTGATCAAAGGAACCGCGTCGACTTCAACAACCGTGCCCACTTGCCCCACCGGCAGAGTCGCATTGACCGTGACCGTGCGGTCGGCCTGAACCAGGATCGATGGAATCTTTTGGCTTTGAAATCCTTCGCGGACAAAAGTCAGCGTGTAGGCCCCAATCGGGAGGTCGACAAAGTTGTAGCTGCCGTTCGCATTGGTTCTCTGGTTACGAGTCAATTGCGTTTCCTCGGCCACGATGGTCACGTTGGTTTCGGGCAGCACGCTTCCGGTCTTATCGGTCACCGTGCCGGTGATTCCTCCGAGCGTACGCTGTGCCATCGCCGAGCCACCCAAGGCCAGAACGCCAGCCGATAGGCACGCGGTCGAGAAAACAAGAACGCTGACTCGTTTCGATGTCGGAGACATGAACGTGACCCCCTCGAATTTAGAAACGGTGGGGAAAAATGCCGCCCCTGCATCCGCAACTTCGCGGAACTGGTTTTTGCTTCGTCCCAAGGTTAGCGAAGCAATGTACGCGAAGGTTCGTGGGAACGAAAGAGGGAAGTCTAGTGAAAGTTTTTTTGCTCGTGATTATTTATTCTTATCGCCAGTCGCCAGCAGAACCTCTCGGTCAACCCGGGCTTTGCTCTGCGCAGCTAACTCTCGGCGAGCGCGGGATTTTTGGCCCATCGCCGCACCGCAAACCAGATCAGCCCGGCGGTCAGATAGATCAGGTAGATGTAGGGCAATTTTCCATAAGGACCTTGGGGAACGGGATAGAGATTTCCCCCCAGCGCCAAGACCATGACGAGCGCGGCCAGCCAGGGAAGCGCTTGTGCTCCGGGGCGATAGACTCGGCGACGTTTCAGATAGCGCGGCAAAGCCGCGCAGACCAGCGCATAGGCCACGATAAATCCATAAGTCGCCAGCGAACCCATCCAGCCATAGACGTCGAGGCCACTGTCGCCACGTACCGCTAACACCGCGACGGGAAGCAAAGCGGCGATTCCGGTGATCACCACCGCGAGACTGGGTGTATGGTTGTGGGCGTGAGTCTTCTGCAGGCGATCGTGGGCTAGCCCGTTGTGCGCCATCAGCAGCAAGACCCGGGCGGCCGCGGTGATGCACGCCAGCGTTCCAGCCAACAGGCTGATCAGCGCACCCACGTCGATCAGAAGTCCGAAAATCTCGACGCCGCCGATCCGCGCTAGCACATACATCGGAGCCTGGCTGTCGCCAAGGCTCTTCCCAACCATGTGAAATCCGAGCACCTCAGCGTAAGCGCACACGGTGAAGAATGCTCCCCCAAGCAGCGAACTCATCACCACCGCTCGGGGAATCGTTTTCAGCGGGTTGCGCGCTTCGGCTCCTAGCGTGGTTGCGCTTTCAAATCCCACGAAACTGAACAGCGCCAGCACCAATCCAAGCCGCAGGCCACTGCCGGTCATGCCATGCCAATGCAGTTGTTCGAGATCCCAATGAGGGCCTTGGCGCAGCAATAACAGGAGAACAACGGCCACGATCACCGTGACCGACGTGGCCTCGATCCAGAGCATGAGCCGCGCGGAAATCTTAACGTCGCGATAGGCGATCCAGATCGAAATTCCGGTGACAAACGTCGCCAGCAGCGTCGCAGAAAAAACATGGCCGGTAGCGTCGCGCAGCAGCAGATTGGCGTAATGGTAGAAGCCGCCGATCACGCTCGATCCGGTCCCGACATAGGCCAGCAGCAGGCTCCACGCCACAATCGCCTGCAGCCAGGGCGGCAGTGTCATCGCCGCGTAGTTATACAGCGATCCCGGAGACGCCGAATATTTCGCGAAGCGGCTGATGCATCGGGCCACCAGCAGGATCGCAATCGTCGCCAGCGCATACGCGAGCCAGGTGCCATTGCCGGCGAGCGCGCAAACGAGTGGAATCGTTGCAGCCGGAGTGGTCGTCGGCGCCATGGTCGAGACCGACTGCGCCAGTGTTTCCATCGGCGACAGAGTCTCGCGCCGCAAGCCATAATCGGTATTCGAACAGACCTTCGTCGCCGCGGGTTCCACGCTTCCCACCCTTCAGTTTGATTGGCGTGGGATTCTACCATCCGCTTCAAAATCAGCGCGGAGTGGCTCCACGCTTTTGAGCGGACAGGGCGCCCGATTGCTTCGCTCTCGAATTTAAAAAATCGTGTTTGCCCGTCCTGGTCTCGGGTTTTGTGCCTGACAGGATGAGAGCATGCGGACGATCCACCCCCTCGGCAGCGACACGGGAAGCTTGGGGGCGACCTCCTCGGATTTTGGTCGGGGGACGGACCAGGGCGGGTGTGATCCGAATCGCAACCTTCGGTGCAGCCGTTCACCGCCCAAATTCGCTCCAACCGGAGACAATGGCCGCGGATCAGGGTTCCGCGGTTTGACTTCCCCCAAGCCCTGCCGTACCCTAGATTCAGCAGCGACGTACGGTTGCGTGGAGGTTTTTGTGGGCGAGTTCTCACCTTGGCATTGGCTGTTGGTAGCGTTTATTGCTCTGATCTTGTTTGGCCCAAAGAAGCTGCCTGAGCTGGGCAAGGGCCTTGCGGAGGGCATCCGCGGTTTCAAAGAGGGCTTGAAAGAGCAGCCTCCAGCCCAAGCCTCCAGCGAGCAGAACAAGAACACAGAAGCCAAGAGCTAAATCCCGTCTGTGGGGTTTTCAGCTGCGGCTTTTCGGGGTCGATTGTGTCTCCGCTCGTCTTTCTGTTCTAAACGGCAGCCGTTCTAAACTGAGCCGTTCAAACGATAGTTCCCTGGGGATCCATTAGAATCTGAAATTTTCAAATCTCTGAATGTGGGGGTGTCGGAGTGCTGCGCAAATCGCAAGTACTTACTCTGCTGGCATTTTTCTTATCCACTTCAAGCTTGTTCGCCGATCAGATCACTCTCAAAAACGGCGATCGTCTCACCGGAACCGTGGTCAAAGGCGACGGCAAGTCGATTATCCTGCACACCGACGCAGCCGGCGACGTCACCGTTCAGCTTTCAGCGATCCAAGCGATCAAGACCGACAAAGATCTGCATATCGGCCTGAAAGGTGGCAAGATGGTCGTCGGCACCGTCACTGGCTCTGAGGGCAAACTTGAGGTCGCGACGAAAAACGCCGGCACCGTCGAAGCTGCGGAGGCCGATATCACGGTGATCCGCAACGACGCCGAAGAAATGGCGTGGGAGAAAGCGCAGCATCCGGGCCTGTTGCATGGCTGGACCGGCGGAGCCAACGTGGGATTGTCCGTCGCTCGCGGCAACAGCCAGACCGAAAACCTGGCGCTCGCTTTTAACGCGGTGCACGCCAGTGCGAATGACAAATGGACCCTCTACGCCACCTCGATCAACACGAGAAACGACTTGGCGACCCCAAGTCTTGTGGCCAACCTCGACACCGGCGGAATTCGCTACGATCACAATCTGACCCCCCGCGCGTTTGTCTTCGTCTCGGCCGATTACATGGCAAACGCATTGCAGTTTCTCGATCTGCGAAGCATTTACAGCGG
Organism: Candidatus Sulfotelmatobacter sp.; assembly: GCA_030037515.1. Taxonomy (GTDB): domain Bacteria; phylum Acidobacteriota; class Terriglobia; order Terriglobales; family Acidobacteriaceae; genus Sulfotelmatobacter. Next base: position 500 of record JASHRE010000254.1, on the reverse strand, counting down.
AGGCTTCGGTGCCCATGCGATCAAGAATGACAAAACCGCGTTCGACGTTTTCGGCGGCGTCAACTATACGCATGAAACTTATTCCAACGGGACTCCTATCCCCGGCACTCCATTTTTTACTTCTTATGGCGTCACCAACCGTTTCGTGGCCCTGACCATCGGCCAGACGCTAGTGCAGCGACTCGGCAAGAGCACCGTGCTGAACGAAGCCGGCACCTTCTTCCCGGATCTTCAGCAGACTGGACAGTACCGCACCATAGTGAACATTGGCACCGTAACCAAGTTGAACAAGTGGCTGGGTTGGCAGAACCAGTTCAATGACATCTATGTTTCGAACCCGCCAACGGCTACGAAGGCGAATGATGTCATCTTCACAACCGGTCTGAATCTTACGTTTGTTCACTAGCAGTGCTCCCGACCGAATGGGAACGCGATTGTGGCGGTCTGCGCGGGCGCGCTCTGCCAGGCCGCGGGCTCGGCTCCTGAGGTCTTCTGCTCTC
>JASHRE010000253.1 GCA_030037515.1 Candidatus Sulfotelmatobacter sp. | reverse complement strand
CGGGGTCACTACTGCTTTTGGGCGTCTTCCTTCGCCAGCTTCACCTTGGCGGCGTCGAGCTCTTGTTGCACCTTGGCGAAGGCCTCGGTATCGACTTCCGCGGGAACCGTCTTATTCCATTCTTCAACGGCGCGCTCCCAGTGCGCCGCGGCGATTTTCAGACGGCCGGTCTTCTGATAGAGATCGCCCAGATGCTGCTGCACGGTGGGATCGGAACCCATGTGAACGGCAGCCTTGTTCAGATTCTCTTCCGCCAAGTCGTACTTCCCGAGCTTGAAATAGGCCCAGCCCAGCGAATCCAGATAAGCGCCATTGCTCGGTTCTGCGACCAGAGCCTGCTTGATGAAATTGAGCGATTCATCCAGCTTTACGCCACGATCGGCGTTCATATACCCGAGATAATTCAGCGTGGCTGCGACTTGAGGATCGGTTGGTGGCAGCGCCGAAAGGACTTTACGGAATTCCGCATCCGCCTGGTCGTAGAGCTTCTGCCGTTGCAGCAAGTCGCCCCGCAGGAACCACACATAGGCTTTATCGTCCGGCTTGGTCGAGAGCTGCTCGGCTTTGTCGAGGTCGTCCGCGGCATCTTTCCAGCGCTTGGCCCGGCTTTCAATGATGCCGAGGCGCAGATAAACGTCGCGATCGTCCGGACCATTTTTGAGCATCGAGCGAACATCCGCGATTGCGCCGTCGATATCGCCCGTGTCCGCCAACTGCGCGTCGAGCACCATGCGCATATCGCGGTCGTTCGGCAACTTCTGAACCGCTTCTTTCGCGACCGCCGTCGCCTGCGGCCACTGCTTCGATTCGCGGTAGGTATCGATGATTTCCTGATAGCCCGCGCGAGCATTATCGTCGCCGCCCAGGGTCACCAACTGGCGGAAGGTATCGACCGCCGCGGGATAGTTCTCCTGATCGCGATAAATCGTTCCCAGGCGTTCGAGAAAAATGGCGCGGTTGTTACGATCGTCCTGCTGATTGGAATCGGTTTTCTTCAGCAAATCCTGCAGAAGTTTAATGGCATCGTCATAGCGCCCCTGGGCTTCGTAGACAGCCGCCATGTTGTAGGCCACCGCCGCCATGTCGGGTACCAGAGCATCGGCTTTCTTCAGGCTTTCGAGGGCAAGATCGTATTTCCCTTCGTGCCGATAAATCTCTGACATGCGCACGTAGGTCTGCGCGTCTTCCGGATTCGAGTCGACGATGACCTTGTATTGCTCGAGCGCCGCGTCGTACTGTCCGTCATTCATCAGGTTTTCCGCCAGGCCACGAATCGCGTCGAGATTGTCGCGATCGAGCATCACCGCTTTGCGAAACGCCTCAATGGCCTCTTTGTAATCCTTGCGCTGCTCATAGGCCGTCCCCAGCGCACTGTAAAGCTTGGCCGAGCGCGACGCATCGGGCACCGACTTCAACACCTGCAACGCGCGCGAGGTATCGCCTTCGTCGGTGTAGAGCATCGCCAGCGTCGTGACCGCTTCTTCTGAGCCGGGATCGAGCTTGATCGCGGTTTTCAGCTCCTTTTCCGCCTTCTGCAGGTCATTGTTGAGCCGGTATAGACGTCCCAGCAGAAGATGATCGTCCACGTTGTCGGGCTCGATTTTGACGATTTGCTCGTACTGCTCGATAGCCAGCTTCAGCACGTTATCGGAGCCATTGCCTCCGGGCATGTCACCCAGCGAGCGCAGATAAATCCGCCCCAGCAACTTGTGTGCTTCCAGATTATTTGGATCGCGCTTGATGATGTCCTGTGCTTCCAGCACCGCGTCGCGAATTCGGCCGGTTTTTACATAAAGCTCGGCGAGCCCAGAAGTCAGGAATTCCGAGGAGGGATCCGCATCGATTGCCAGCTTGTATTCTTCGATCGCCTTGTTGGCGAGATCGCTACGGCCGTAGACCGTCACCTGCTCCTCGTACATGTGGGCCAGGGTGTAGTGATAATAAGCGGCCGCGCGGTCCGCCTTGTGTACGGTTGCCGGTGCGCTGGCTTCCACCGCCGCCGTTGAAGAATCGTCGGCCTTAGAAGTCGAAGAGGAACCCGCCTGGGCCGCGGCAATCCCCACGGCCACCGCAATCACGAGGATCGTCGAAAAGAAACGAAAAATTCTGTTCATGTTTACCTGACTGTGCTCGAGGGCATCTCAACCTCACCTAGTTGGATGCAAAACCGCCGGGGGTAAGGTTCCTCTATTCTATCGCGCTTGGCCCCGGATCGGGAAAGGGATAGTTCAGGCCTGGGGCGTTTCCGGTGCCCAAAGTGCAGGCACATCCGAATCTGCGGTTTTTGCGAAAGACCAGCCCCAAGAAGACCAGCCTGAAAGGTTCGGGAGCAGGCCTAAAACGCCCAATACGGCCCCTGGCCACCCGGCGTGCTCTTGCCGTTGATCGCCGTAAAGACGTTGCGCCCGAAAAAGAAAGGCAATCCCCAGTCAAAAGCCCCAGGATTCGGCCCTCCCAAGGTGGGGAAAACGAAGGCACTGGCGATGGAAAACTGCGAATCGGCGTTGCCAATCGTGAATTTTACAGTTTCCGATGCCCCACCCGTGGCCGACGGCGTGGCCGAAAAACCCGTGTTGGAAGCCGGACAATAGAAGCTTGTATCGTCGGAACACTCCGGCAAAGAAGTTGTGCCGCTATCCAGAAAAAAGTACGCATTGGATCCGCTATCCACAAACGCCGGATAAACCTGTCCGTTAAATGTCGTACTAAATTCGATGTCGGAGTTGATGGGGAAAACCGAGGCGCCATTCAGGGAGTTATTGCTTTGGGTTCCGATTCCGAACACCAGCGAACCGCTGAGGCTTGCTGTCGGATTGGAAGCCGAAGGTAACTCGACGATCACTCCGTTGTTGTCGGTCGCAAACGACGCGACTGGATTCTGAACCTGCTGCGCAAGGGCTTGAGTTGTAACCGTGCACGTGCTCCCGGCGCAGTCGTAGTACAGCCCAGGATTCGAACTTCCCGTCACCGTGCACTGGCTGCCGCAATCCTGTACCAGCGGTCCCACTCCAAGAATTCCGTTCGCTTCCAGGCCGTTTTGGCCGGTGAGAGTTTCTTGTTCGGGAACGCCAAAGTCCGCGCACTGGCCGGGCAGAGTCGCAAACGTTCCGTCGATCACCTGGACCGGTATCGCGCTGGCCTTCTCGCCGCTGATGGCGATGTCGGCGGTCGCAACCGGACCCCAGGTCAATCCGCTCACGAAGGGCGCACATTCTCCGATTGTGTTTCCATTCGTTCCCGTCTGATTTGGCAGTGCAACCGTCAGCGCGCCGCCGCCGCTCGACGACAGCAGCCGCAATCCATAAGAACCCGTATCAACAAGGACTCCGTCGATCGACTGGCAATTCGACGTAGAGGGAACGCAAACCGTGACGCTGATAAACGCCCCATTCGCATAATTCCCCGCCGGGCCAGAATTCACGGTGATGGCCTGCACGTTGGAAGCGGAAGAGGCAATAGTGTTTTGATGGTTCGAGCTGCTTCCGCCGCAGGCAGTCATGAGTGCGACCGCTACCGCCGACATAGCCAAGACAGGCAGGCGCAATTTCACAAGGGTCTTCACCGAATCGACTCCAGGCTTGTGCCCGCGGGAACTTTATCGGGGATGTACGCGCGCCCCGAGTAATTTCCCATGTGTCCGGCGAGCTGCACGACCAGATTGGGCAACTGAATCGTCACCGGACCGCGGCCCGCACGCCCGGACGAGCTTTTCATCGCTTGCTGATATTGCTCGAATTGTGAACCCAGCAACTGCTTGAGATTGGGGGGAGATGCGCCCTTCCACGCTACTGCGAATACCGTCCCGCTTGAAGAGACGAATTCCCGCACCGTTGTGCCGGTGGCCGACTGCATTTCATGCAGTGTGTAAGCCGGCGTCTGCGTGGTCTTCACGCTCGCTTGCATGCCGGTCGCATCCGCCTGCACCGAGGCAATATCGCCGCCAAGTGAAGCCCAGCAAGACAGGCTCCACAGCACCACAGAAAGCAGCGTGGCTGAGCGCAGGCCGAAGTGTTTGCCGACCGATTGCGTTTGGGCGCTCCCTGAACGTGCCTTGAGTCGATTAGATTCGTGGCGAACGAATGAGGGTTGCCGTGGTTCGCCACGTGAAACCGAGAGATTACAAATTTTTGCAATCGAAAGCCCGCGATGAAAAAAAGCGTGTTCCAGATTGCGGGCACACTCTCCAGGTCAGCGCTAAGGACCCCTATTCCGCGACCGCTTCCTTCTCGATCACCACTTTCAGATGCGCAGTCACGTCTTTGTGCAGCTTGACCGGAACGGTGAATTCGCCGATTGTCTTCAGTGGTTCGTGCAACTGAATCTTGCGGCGGTCGACGTTGAATCCCTTTTTGATCAACCCGTCGGCGATGTCACCGGAAGTGACCGATCCGAACAGCTGATCGTGTTCGCCCGACTTGCGCGCGAAGGTCACCGACGCGCCTTCGAACTGCTTCGCCAGTTCCTCGGCCTGAGCTTTTTCTTTCGCGGAGCGACGCACGGCCGCAGACTTCATCTGCGCAATGACGGCCTTGTTGCCTTCGTTGGCTTCTATTGCCAGTTTGCGCGGCAAAAGAAAATTCCGCCCGTATCCTTCGGCGACTTTCACCACCTCGCCGCGCGACCCGAGTTTGGCTACGTCCTCTTTAAGAATGACTTCCATGATGGCTCCCTGTCTTGGTTGTCGCCCTGTCCTTAAGTTGTCGTACGGAGCAACGCGAGGGATCTGGGTTCAGCCAGCACCGGCGAAAACCCGGATTTGCCGCCACGCTGAGAACGACAACAGCTTCTTGAATCCCTATAGGTTCCTGTTAATCCGTGGACAAAAACTTTCTTAGCCAGCGCGTCCGGCGAACGGCAACAGAGCAATGTTGCGCGCCTGCTTGATTGCCGTCGACAGACGATGCTGATGCGGGGCGCAAACGCCAGTCAGCCGCCGCGGCACGATCTTGCCGCTCTCGGCTACAAACTGCCCGAGCAGCCGGTAATCCTTGTAGTTGATGTCTTCGATCCGCTCGACGCAGAATTTGCAGACCTTCTTCCGCCGGAAGAATTTGCGTCCGCCTTCGCGCCCAGGCCCTCCGGGACCGCGGCCGGGCCCTCCGCCTCGCGGACGATCGCCCGGCCCGCCAGCTGGCCGATCTCCGGGTCTGCCTCTGTCACTGGATGCTGCTTGCTCTGCTGCTCTTGTTTCCTCTGCCATGATCCTCCTCGAAATCTGAGGGAAGCTCGATGAGGGGCCGGGGCTTAGCAAACAACTGGCCCCTGACCTCGGTTCCCTGACCCTCGCCTTTTTATGCCGTCGCCGGAGTTTCCGCTGCGGGAGCCGCAACTTCGCCTTCAGCCGGTGTGACCACCTGCGCGCTCACCTTCTTGCGCGCATCGCGAATCTTTTTGATCTTCTCGAGGCGCTTCTGTTCCTCATCCACTCGCACGGTCAGGAACTTGATCACCGGCTCGCTGACGCGCAGACGGCGCTCGAGTTCGTGGATCACCGGCCCGCCACCTTCCACCACCAGGAGCACATAAACGCCCTCGTGAAAGCGGCGAACGGTGTAGGCAAGCCGCCGCTTGCCCATTTTCTCGATGCTCTTCACCGTGCCGCCTGCCGCGGGAACGGCCGCTTGTAAGTTCGAAATCAGTTTGTCCAGATCCTCATCCGTCATATCCGGCCGGACGATAAACATCAGCTCATAAGTACGATTCATTCGTTTCTCCAAACGCTGGCCACGAATGTCACGGATTTGCACGGATGAAGCAGAATTCCCTGTTCAATCCCGCGCGAACCCGTGTCGATCCCTGGCTACTCTTTTTTTACCTCCGGCTCCCTCTGGTTAAACCGGTTCATCGCCGCTGCCGGACCATCCTTCACAATCATGTTTACCGCTTCCGCCGCGGTGTCAAGCATCGTATCGACGACTCCGAGTTCTTTTTTTTTCAGCGGCGAAAGTAAGTAGCTCTGCCCGTCAGAAATTCTTCGTTCGGGCGCGACGCCAATCCGAATCCGCAAAAAATCTTTCGTCTTCAGCGCAGCGATGATGGACTCGATCCCGTTGTGTCCGGCCGAACTGCGCCGCGTATGAATGCGCAACGTGCCCAGCGGAAAATCCAGCTCGTCCTGAATCACGACCAGGTCCGATGGCGGCTCCACTTCGTACTTTTTCACCAACTCCCGCACCGAAACGCCGCTCAGGTTCATGTACGTCTCGGGCTTGGCTAACAACACCGGATGATCGCTGATCACCGCCCGCGCCGTCAGTGCCTGGCACTGGCGGTTTCTCACTTCCACGCCAAGATTGCCGGCGATGCGATCGATCGCCAGAAATCCCAAATTGTGCGGTGTGCACTGATATTCAATGCCGGGATTACCAAGTCCCACGATCATTTTCACGCCGTCGCTAGCTTCCTCAGCCCTCGCGGGACAGCTGACGCTGGGGCTATCCAGGGGTCATGCTGAACCAGACGCTTGTTGTCCCGCGAAGGAGCTGGCGAGCCGCTGCGACATTCATTAAGAAAAGCCCGACGCACAAATCGCGCGAACGGCTCGCTTCCTATTTCTTTTCTTTTTTCTCGGCCTTCTCCGGTTTCTCCGCCGCCGTCTCGGCGCCTTCCTCTTCAGTCTCCTGCTTGCCCTTCTTGATGACTTCCGGTTCGGCCGGAGCCGCCGCAGCAGCTTCAGCCGCCGCTTCGGGCGTCGCCACCACTTCTTCCTTCACCGATGTAATGTGGGCCACGGGCTGATTCGGATCGCTCAAAACCTTTAGCTTTTCCGAATGCGGCAAGTCGGAAACACGCAGCACCTTGCCGAACGTCAGCTCTGTGACATCCATCTCGATCGCACTGGGAATATCTCCCGGCAAGCACTCAAGTTCCACTTCGCGGAACATCTGTTCCAGAATTCCGCCCTGGGTCTTGACTCCCTCCGGTTCGCCTTTGAGCACAATCGGCACGTTCACCTTCAGCGCCTTGTCCATGGCAATGCGTTTCAGGTCGATGTGCAGCAGCTTGCCCTTGATCGGCTCGAACTGCCAATCGACGATCATCGCCTTGGTGTGGTCGCCGTCGAGCCTGAGATCAAAAATGGTGTTATGACCGGTTTCCGAGTGCAAAATGCGCAGCACCTGCCGCGGATCGACGCTGACCGCGAGCGAATCTTTGCCGGCGCCATACACCACACCGGGAATCTTTCCGTCTCGCCGCACGCGACGTGCCTCGTTCTTGTTGCCCGATTGACGCGGATGCGCTTCCAATACGTTCGTATCAATTGCAGTCGCCATTGTGTAATTCCTATCTAAGATCTCCAGATCAACTCGGCATGCTCTTCGGTTTCTCACCCCGGACTCTGCGTTCCAAAGCCCTTAACGCAGAGTTCACCGGGGACCGCCCGCCGAGAACGCTGAGCAATCAAATTCAAACTACATAAACAACTTACTCACCGAGGTCTCTTCGTGATTCGCCTGGATCGCACGGCCAATCAGTCCCGCAATGGAGAGGACGGTGATCTTTCCTCCCTTTTCCTTCCGCGCAGCGTCGGCTTCGGGCGTGAGCGGGATCGTATTGGTGAC
>JASHRE010000252.1 GCA_030037515.1 Candidatus Sulfotelmatobacter sp. | reverse complement strand
TTGATCGGGCTGATTCTGTACCTGCGCGGTCCCGGACGTTCCGTGTACGGCCATGAAGCCACGCCGGCGAGTAGCGTCAAAACCCAGGAGTCCCCTGTCGATCCAAGTTCTTGAATTTCGCTTATCGGTTGGATTCAAGAACGAGCAGATGGTCCTGGTGCGTTCGGCAGGCCAAAAGGCGCTTGCACTGCACCGGGCAGCAGGGTAAAAAGTTACGTATAGAAATTCCGGTCGAATGGGGTTGTGTAAAGACTGAGGAGGGTCGATGAAGATTGCTGTGCTGGGGGGAGACGGTTACTGCGGCTGGGCCACGGCTCTGTATTTGTCGCAGAAAGGTCACTCCGTCGCAATCGTCGACAACTTCCTGCGCCGCCAGTGGGACTTCGAACTCGGCGCGCAGACTCTGACTCCTATCCGTCCGCTCCCCGACCGGCTACGCGCCTGGCACGAGCACACCGGGAAGACGATCGATCACTTCATCGGCGATATCACCGATTACGATTTTCTTTCGTCCTACTTTCAGGCATTCGAGCCGGAAGCCGTCATTCACTACGCCGAACAGCGCGCCGCACCATATTCGATGATTGATCGCAAACACGCGGTGTTCACGCAGGTCAACAACATTGTCGGGACGCTGAATCTTCTATTCGCGATTCGCGAATACAACCCGCAATGCCATCTGGTGAAATTGGGGACGATGGGCGAGTACGGCACGCCGAATATCGACATCGAAGAGGGATACATCACGGTCGAGCACAACGGCCGCAAAGACACGCTGCCCTATCCCAAGCAACCCGGGTCCTTCTATCACCTGTCAAAAGTTCACGACAGCCACAATATTATGTTCGTGTGCAAGATCTGGGGTCTGCGCGCCACCGATCTAAACCAAGGCGTGGTGTACGGAACGATGACCGAGGAAGTCGCGCTCGATGAAGCACTGATTAACCGTTTCGATTACGACGAAGTTTTCGGAACCGTGCTCAATCGCTTCTGCGTTCAGGCGGCGATTGGAAGGCCGCTGACGGTGTACGGCAAAGGCGGACAGACGCGTGGATTCCTCGATATTCGCGACACGGTGCGCTGCATTGAGCTGGCTTGCCTGAATCCGGGGAAAGAAGGCGAGTTCCGTGTGTTCAACCAGTTCACCGAACAGTTCTCGGTTCTTGATCTGGCGCATATGGTGAAGACCGCCGGAGGCCAGATGGGATTCAACGTTGAGATCAATCACCTGCCCGATCCGCGTGTGGAAGCCGAAGCGCATTACTACAACGCCAAACATTCGAAGCTCCTCGAACTGGGATTGAAACCGCACCTGCTCTCCGACTCGCTGCTCGATTCGCTGATGAATATCGCGGTGAAGTATCGCGATCGCATCGATGCCGCGACCATGGCTCCGCAGGTGAACTGGCGCAGTCCGCGGAATCTGCGCACGCAGGCGACCAAGCCCGATGAGGTGTTGGCTTCACACTAGCGCGACAGTCGTGCCGCATTCTTTGGGTAAAGGCTTTGAGAGTATGCTGACAACTTGCACGGAGTGCACTGAGGAAAATGCTGGTTAGATCGTCTGTCGGCGCCCTCTGCGGATCTTCTCCGCGTCTTAACGCTCTTCATGTTTGAACTACATTTCGCGGCCGAGTCTCATTGAACCGGGACGAGCACGCCGTCGCGGATGTAGTAATCCTGGTTTCTCCAGCGGATGCTGTTTTTGGTGAAGCTGGCCAGCCACAGCACGAAGGCGACGGCGTCCCACACCAGAATCAGCGGCATTCTCGCCCAGACGCCAGGGTGCTTCAGTCCGTCAATTCCGATGATCCAGGTGATCGTGCAGCGCAGGAGGGCATACGCCCCCAGATAGCCCACCGCCAGCGCAGCGCTGGGATGCACGGCCACGGCAGCCAGCGACCAGGGCAGGCCTTGGGTCAGCAGCAATCCCAGGTGTCCCCGGGGGCGCATGTGCCGCATCACCACAAACCAGCGAAGCCGCTTGAGCAGGAGATCGCGGAACGAACCGTAATCGGGCACAGTCAAGATCGGTTCGCGCAGCAGCCTCACTTCGTAGCCCTGCTCGGCAATCAGTCGTCCGACCAGCAGATCATCGCCGGGACGGTTCTCGATGGCCTTGTAGCCGCCGAATCCCTCAATCAGCTTCCGACGCGTCGCAATCGTTGTGCCCAGCGCAAATTTCACGCCATCGAGCTGCTTGGCGACCAGTACGCCGGCGTAGAAATCAGAGAGCATGCCGATATTCTGCAGACTTTCTGTGAATCCTTTTTCTTCGATCGGCAGATAGAAGCAGGTCACGGCGCCGACTTTCGGATCCTCTAGTGGTGCGACCACCATGCCCAGGTAGTCGGGATCGGCGCGCACGTCGCTGTCGTTGATGACGACGATCTCGTGTTTGGCTTCCCTCACCAGACGATCGAGCTTGTTCACTTTGTCGTTGGTGCCGCTGCTGGTGTCCTGAAAAATGATTCGTATCTGGCGCTGGGGAAAATCGCACGCGAGCTTTTCCAAAACCGGCACCGCGGGGTCGCCCGGGCTCACGCAGAATAGCAACTCGAACTCGGGATAATCCTGGCGACAGAAGCTGGCGAAATTCTCGTAGGCATCGGGATCGAGGCCGCGCACCGGCTTGAGATTGCTGACTGGTGGCCGGAATGGGGTTGGCGACGAGGGTGGCAAGGGCTCGTGGAAGAAGCCCCACGAGCTGTAAATGACGATCAAGTAATAAATGAATGGTATGAGCGCAATCGCAAAAATGACGTCGGCAAAAACCCTCATCGGGTACCCTTCGGAAGAAAATTGACCCTCTGTCGACCAGCTTTCATGGGCTGGCGTCCCCAGTCCGCGGCCAAAGTGCAGAGAAGGATCAATGCCATTGGGCTCGGTTTGCGAAGGGTACGGTGAAAAATAGCATTTCCGGGCAGAAGAGTTCAACGGCGCGGGCGCAGGTTGCCGAAATTCCTATGTCTGGCGAACCCAGCGAGACATAGGGCACCCCACTTATTCTGCGCGGTACAATCGAAATTGGTTGCTGGCAAACGATATGCCTGACCCGCTTTATCTCAGCTTGTGGTTCCCCGATTTTTCGGGTCCAGCGATGCTGCCCCACGCGATGGACGTGCTGGCGCAATTTCCGTTTTCCACGCAGCGGCCCGGAGTCACGTATTTTGCCGTACAGCCGGTTTCGTGGAATGAACCTACGGTCCTCGAACGTCGTTTTTCGCCCGGGATTGCTCCGGAAGAGGCGATGACGCTCGCTGCTGATCTCATTCACGACGACTACGCTTACATCTGCGAAGCGTATTGGGATCTCTGGATGCTCGACGAAACGGGAAGACAATGGCATCGCGCACCAAGCGTGGTGAAATTTATCCTTCAGGGCGAGGAGTTCGACGACTGCGCCCAAGAGCAAACCGGACAAATTCAGGTCGACTTCGGGCTCGATTCGCCGTTTCTGCAGGAAAACGTGGAACTCACCGATCAAGCACAGATGAAAGTGCGGGAAAACGTCTCCAAGCTTGTTGAGTTCACGATGAAAGCGGAGAAGAATACGCGCGCAACGGGACGGCTGCTCTGGTCGGAGTCGGAAGAGAATCTGGCGCAGAAACTGATCGCGAGACTGCAAAGGGTGCAGTAAGGGACCTCGATGCAGGGGCAACCGCCCTCGGCCGCCCCCCGACGACGCAGTTTTCCTCGGATGGGCGGTCAATTGTCCAAGCGAGTCAAAGTTCGGCTGCGCGGGCAGGAGTGCCCGCCCACAGTCAGCTGTTTTTGGTCTGGCTGGTCTTTACGCCGGCGCTGGGTGGGACGTCGGATTCGAGGACACTCAGCGAGAGATCGCTCGACCAGCAATCGGCCGTGAGTTTCCACTCGCCGTTGCTCTGCCGCACACATACCCAGAGGTATTTCCCGCGTTCTTCGCGGCGTTTGCCGGTAGCGCCGGGCACCAGGGCCTTGCATTTTCCCGCTTCGTAGGCAAGATCGCCGGTGATTTCCACACGCAAGGGTTCCAGTTCGACTTCGCCGAGTCCTGCATCCAGCGCGGCAAAGAAGAATTCGCGAACCGCGGCCGCACCCCGCGCCGGGGGATAATTCGATCG
>JASHRE010000251.1 GCA_030037515.1 Candidatus Sulfotelmatobacter sp. | reverse complement strand
ATACGGCTGTGGCTGCCGCTCCGGATGGCGCAGTTTTCGCCGCAGCTGTCGTCAGCTCGGCCTCTTGGGTGACGGGAAAGTAATCTGAGCCAAGCAACTCTACGACTCCGCCGATCGATTGAAACGGCTTATTGCCGTCGGCGGCAATTTCGTGAGCATGCTCCTTCATGTAAGCTGAAACCGTCTCTTCATCCTTCTGTTCGCCGGCCTCGGTTATGGAATCGTTTCTTCCCGTCTCCGTTTCTGCAGTCGCAGACTCCCTTGGCTCCGGAGCGCCAACGGTGGTCGCATCTTCTGCCCTTTCGGCTTCGAGCGTGGGCGCGGTCAATTTTTCGATTTCCTGCGCCTGTTCCGGCTTCAAATATGGATTAGCTTTCAACGCTTCAAGCACGCTGACAAGCGATCGTACGCGCTCACTCGCGAGCAGAGCGTCGATCGTCTCTGCCAATCCCGAAATCGCAAGCTTCACCAGTTCGCTGGCCGGCACTGCAGGATTTTTAATCAAAGCCGGCAGCAATTTCGGCCGCAGATTTTCGGGAGCGATAAAGTAGTCGAGGACCTCAGGGGAAGTCTGCGGGTCGGCAGCTGCGGCCAGGCAAGCCTTTTCGTCCCATCCGGCTAAGGTCATCTTCGCCAGTTCGCCGAAAACTTTGTTGTGCAACGCGAGATGAACCAGAATTTCGATATTCTCGGCCGCGGGCACTTGCAGGGCCCCCCGAGCGGCAAACTGCATCATGCCCGAGGGCAGCTTGGAGGCTCGGACTTGATCGATGATCCGCTGCATATCACGAATACGTAGATTTTCCCGCACAGGCCGCCCGCCCCGCCAGTGACTCCAGTTCTCGTACTGCGAGGCCCAGTTCGCGCGTGACGCGGTTGGGCGGGTCGCGGAGAAATTCGTCTAGTAGAGCTCGGTAGTACCACAACGTGCCCTCACGTCCGCCGCTAAAACGCTTCCAGACAAATTCGCCGATTTCCCGGCAATCGCTCAGGATCGACCGGACATTGTTCAGCTTATCGGCGGCGGAAACCAGGCGAGTCTCGGCGTCGGCGTACTTCAGGTGCTCAAGATAATCTTCCTTGCGCTCGCGCCAGGGCGGCTTCGGATACTTGTCGGTATCGGTGCAGCCCTCAACAATTTTCGCCACGCGGCTTCCAAACTGTCGGCGAACTTTGTTGAGTGTCGCTGCTCCGCCGCAGTCTTCCACCACGTCGTGCAGAAGTGCGGCGATTGCAAGATCTTCAACTCCGCCGGCTTCGAGCACCAAAGCTGCGACTCCCAGCAGATGCGCGATGTACGGAATCGTCGACGCTTTCCGTGCCTGCCCGGAATGCATTTTCGCCGCAAACTGGAACGCGCGTAGGAATCTGGGCCCCAGCGGAATCGCGCGCTGATTCCTCTGTGCTCTCCTTGCCCTCCGTGCTTTGGTTTCTGGGTATGCCGCTTTCACTGCTTCTCCCCGCGACGCGCCAGCAGATACGCTCGAGTGAACGGTTGCAAGTCCCCATCGAGCACGCGATCCACGTCCCCAACCTCGACCTTGGTTCGATGGTCTTTCACCATGCGATAGGGTTGCAGCACATACGATCGAATCTGCGATCCGAAATCGATATCGAGTTTCGAGTCCTCGATCTTCTTCGTCGCCTCGCGTTTTTTCTCCATCTCAAATTCGTAGAGCTTCGACCGCAGCATGCTCATGGCACGATCGCGATTCTTGTGTTGCGAGCGCTCATTTTGGCAGCTGGCAACAATTCCGGTTGGAATGTGCGTAATCCGCACTGCCGAGTCGGTCGTATTCACGTGCTGCCCGCCCTTCCCGCTCGAACGATACGTATCGACGCGAATCTCCTCCGGCTTGATGACGACTTCGATGCTGTCATCGATCTCCGGAGAGACAAACACGCTGGCAAACGACGTATGCCGACGCTTTGCCTGATCGAACGGAGAAATTCGCACCAGACGGTGCACGCCGATTTCACTCTGCAATAATCCGAACGCGTATTCGCCATTCACCACAAACGTGGCCGATTTCAGCCCGGCTTCTTCGCCTGGTTGGTAATCGTAGAGAACGGTCTCAAACCCCTGGCGCTCGGCCCAGCGCAGATACATGCGGAGCAGCATGTCGGCCCAATCCTGCGACTCGGTACCTCCCGCGCCAGGATGGATGGTCACAATCGCGTTCCGCGCATCATTTTCGCCCGAGAGCAGGGTTTCGGTTTCGAGTTTGTCGATGAGATCGCCGAGTGAGGCGAGTTCTCGCTGCAGTTCGGCATCAACATTCTCGCCCTCTTTGGCGAGTTCCACGTAGGTGGTAATCTCTCCAGTGCGGCGTTCCAGGTCCGCGTCGGTCGAAAGCACGTGCTCCAGCCGCTTCTTCTTACGCATGACTTGCTGCGAGCGCTGAGGGTTCGACCACAGATTCGGATCCGCGGCTTGCTGTTCGATGTCGGCTAGTTGCGGGCGAAGCTTGCCCGCGTCAAAGATACTCCCGGAGGTCGTGCACCTTCTTGCTCAACTTCTCGTACTGATGTTCGAGTTCCTGGTTCATGAGGACAGCGCCTTTTTTTGGATCTTGGGCGACGCAAACCGCACAATCAACGCGCCCAACGAAATTATCGCACACGCGTAAGCGAACCAGTCGCCATGCCGGGTATAGAAGGTGGTTACGGAAGTTAGAGCGTATGGAGCTGCCAGCGCGGCGCGCTCTTTGCGCGGAAGCCGCTCCACAATTCTTCCGGCCGGATCAATCGATGCCGTCACTCCCGTGTCGGTTGCGCTAAGCAGCCAGCGGTTGTTTTCGATTGCGCGCATGCGCGTCTGGTTCAAATGCTGCGCGTAGGCACCGCTATCGCCATACCAAGCGTCATTCGAAATGTTCACGAATACCTGCGCACCATGATCCGCGAACCGGCGTACCTCATCAGGAAATATAGATTCGTAGCAGATGAAGACTCCTAACAATTCGCCGCCAGCATTCAGAGGTTTGCGTGACGTCCCCTGCTCGAACCGACCCACCTCCTTTGTTAAACCTCCGGCAAAAGCGAACAGTCGCGGAAATGGCAAATATTCTCCGAAAGGCACTAGATGCACCTTGTCGTAACGCGCAGTCCATTCTCCTGATGGCGAAATCAGCGCGGCGGAATTGAACAAAGTTCCATTCGCCTGACTGGCCGGCTCGACTCCGATCGCTCCGGTAACCGTCCACAGTTTGGTCTCGGTCGCGACCTGTGCGAGTGCCGTGCGAAAGCGAGCGTCGTTCGTGAAAAACGGTGCTGGCGACTCCGGCCAGACGATCAAATCGAATTTCCCGCTTGGCTCGCTCGTGACCGACTTCTTCGTTAAGCCAGCCAGGTCGCTAAGCGTCTGTTGAAAATAATCCGGCGTCCAGTCGACTGAGACAGGGACATTCTGCTGCACCAGCAGCGCCGTTCGCGTTGTCCGCGCCGCCGGAACTTCGACCAGATTTCCAGCTTGCAAAACTGCAGCAGCCGCAAGCGCCGCGACGAGCATCGACATTCGTTTTTCCCGTGGAATCAAAAACGCAGCGCCCACCGCCACATTCACCAGGCCGATTTCGAATGAAACCCCATAAACACCGGTCAGGCCTGCCAGGCCGCACAGGGCTGAGTTGTTGATCTCCGCCGTGCCCAGGAGGTTCCAAGGGAAACCCGTCACCCGCGTGCGCATAAGTTCCACGGCGATCCAGAAAAACGGCGCCAGCACCAGCGCTCGCCGATAGTCTCGAGGTGAGTGGGCAATCAGCGTGATGAGCAATCCAAACAGGCCGTGATACAGACCGAGATAGCAACAAAACAAAACCAGCACGAGCACGGCGGCCGACGCATTCAGCCCGCCGTATCTGCGCATCGTGCCGTAGACCCAGTAACAGGTCCCCGCGTACCAGAGAATGCCGCAGACGTAGCCCAGCAGAAATCCTTGCGGCGGACTTGCCGGCCTCAGCCGCAGCAGGCCCGGAATTTCCAGCGCGCCTGCCGGCCGCGCGCGCAGTAAAGCGACGATCAAAGGCGCCAGCGCAACCCACGAAAGCACGTAGACGCCGGGCAATGGAAAAATGAGCACCTGGAGGACCGCGGAGAGGAGAATCAGAAGCCAGGCGCTGGAGTGAATTTGCCGCACGCGCAAGGATAGCAGAGCAGTTCCCGGTTCTCAGTCGTGAGTTCTAATCATCGTTCAGGTCTACTACTAGCTCTTCCGTTGCCACCCTGAGTCGCGGGGGCGAAAGGATCTATGCCTTTCTCGGGACGGACCGCGAAAATTCGCTTTGAGAACAGCCGTTCAATTTCGACCGCACGAAGTCGACGATCTCCGGCGTGACGTAAGGCGGAGGTGAAATCGCAAAGACCGGCCTGTCTGCCACCGGCTTCAGGGAAACCGATTGCCATGCCGATTCGCCAGTCCGATGCAAGATCACAGCATTTGCCCGATCCAGAAATTCCCGAGCGCTCTTTTTAAAATCTGCAATCGCCGGATCGAGCACGGTCAAGTACAAATCGGGCCGCAGGAACCTCAGCACGCTGTTGGATTCGATAATGACATTCGCAGCATTGAGAATTTTCACACGCAGGGAAGGCATTGCCGGGGCGAGCCCTCCCTGTTCGGTTCGCACCCACAGCGCCCGCGTTGCCCCTGCCACCAGAAAGCGCGAAGTGTCCGACTCCCCCGAACGATCACTCTCTTCCGAAATCGCCCAGGAGTGATCCCCGGTCGCGCAGTCGCAGGCTTCGCCATTCGCGGAACAAATACCATGCCCGTATTGCGTAATTTTGATCGCTGTCCACTCAAAACCGCTCAGTGCCGAGATCAATCCGGCGACAACGCTGGTTTTGCCCACGCTGCGCGAGTGCCCCCCAATCACAATAACAGCCATATGCGCCTTGCCCGCTCAGTTGGCGGAGTTCATTCCTTCCTCGCCAACCGTGTCAGCGTCGCCAGTTGCTTCAGATACACGCGCAAGGGCTGCGCCGGAGTCCCCCAGAACGCGATTCCCTTGCCGCGAAGAATTTTGTGTGGCAGAACCCCGCCCTGGCCGCCGATCATCACGCCTTCCCCGATCCGCGCATGTTCGCCGATTCCCACCTGTCCGCCGAGCACGGCGCCATTTTCAATGACGATGCTTCCCGAAAGCCCGGTCTGCGCCGCGATCACCACGTCTTCGCCGATCTGGCAGTTGTGGCCGATGTGAACCAGATTGTCGATCTTCGCTCCGCGCCGGACACGCGTTTCATCGAGCGCACCGCGATCAATCGTCGTGTTCGCTCCGATCTCCACGTCGTTCTCGATCACCAACCGTCCAAACTGCGGGAATTTCTCATAATGGCCAGTCTTCCCGTCGCGGACGTACCCGAAACCGTCGCTGCCCAGCACTGCCCCCGCATGCACGATTACTCGATCACCGAGTATCGTGCCGGGATAAATCGTGACGTTGGGATAAATCTCGCACTCGCGCCCGATCCGCACGCCTTCTCCAATCGCGCAACCGGCGCCGATACGCGTACACTCGCCGATGGCCGCCTCGGGGCTGATCACCGCTCGCGCCTCAATGCACAGGCGCGACGCCAGTGTGGCCGTGGGATGAATGACGGCAGTGGGATCCACTCCAGAAGAATCACATCCTGAGTCGGAACTCAACAGTCGCGCCGCTCGTGCGAAGGCGAGCTTCGGGTGCTCACTGATGAGTAGCGGCTTCACGCTATCCCTCGCGGCCGCGAATTCTCCCGCAACGATGGCGCTCGCCCGACACGCCAGGGCCGCTGCCAGATGCTTCGGATCATCCACGAAAACGAGATCGCCCGCTTCCGCAGATTCGATGCTGGCAACGCCTCTGATTGCGATCGCGCTGTCGCCCATTAGCCGAGATTCGACCCCCTTCGCAATCTCCACTAGCGAACGCAGCCCTGCCTGGCGCATGGCTCCCACTGTATAGCAGTGAGGCGCAAGGAAGCCACTGCGGCGTTGCCTTGGAATTTTTCTAGTAGCGTCAGGAGCTAGCCGGTGGTGCAGGTCGCCGCATTCTGGCACATGACGAAACTGGGTTGCACGGTACTCGAACTGCCTCCGGCGTTACAGGCGCTATTGCTGCCATTAGTCAATGTCCACGTGCCGTTCACGGCACCGTTCGTCATTGTGCCGTTGTTCGACGTGCCCAAAACTTCGCCTGTAGGAGGGTTTGCGGTAAGCGTGAGCGTACTGCCAGACGCCGACTTGATGGTCAGCGTCATCGTACCTGTGATCTGGTTGGTGTTGGTGTTGTTGGTCAGCATCGCGTTGCCGCTCACGCCGCCAACACTCGGAAAACACGTATTCGCGTTGAGAAAGGAAAAATCGTTGACGGTGATGGGTCCAGCGCCGTTACCGTTCGTCGTACTGAAGTAGAAGTTGATCAGAAAACTCAGCCCCGTGGCCGGCCCGCTGCCGCCGGTCAGTTGTGCCTCCCAGTTTCCGGTCGTGCTGCTGGTTGGGGTGGGCTGGATCCGATTGCTGCCGCAACTGGAAACCAACACTGCGCTGGCCAGCAACGTTAAGAATGCAAGTTTCCTCATAGATCCCTTCAAATTACAAATTGCCTTCGAATCGAAAAAACTGAAGGCGACGACTGGCTACTTTGATCCACTCCTTCGCCAGACAAACCCGAGGTCATCGACACAAATCTCCCTACTGAGGATAGAGAGATGCGGGCAGGGGAGTCAATGGATGTACACGCCCATCGGCGTCCCTGCCCTGCAGGATTGTGGTCGGACCGTTCCAAATACGTAACTTCAACCCAGCGATTGCCCGCCAGACACCAAATTGCCGCAACCTGCGGCGAGTCGCAGGCACCAAACCTAGCAATTTGGGCGTCAAGCTCGAGGAGGCGATACATGACCGACGTGAACAAAGACAACGTGGAGGGCAAGGCGAAAGACATCGCCGGGCGCGTACAGCGTGAAGCTGGCGAATCAAGTGGCGACAAAGGGCAGAAGGCACGCGGCATCGAAAAAGGCAAAGTTCAGGACACCGCCGGTAAAGTCAAAGAAGGCGCCAAGCATGCCGCCGAGCGCGTGAACAAGACCGCGCACGACCTGACGGATGGGAAGGATAAAGACAAGGACGCGGCCTAGAATTTGCGCTAGCGTCGGTTTCGCGCGAGTTCTACGGCCGTGAGCAGCGCTTGCGCCTTGTTCATGGATTCCTGATACTCGGCGGCGGGATCGGAGTCGGCCACGATCCCCGCGCCCGCTTGGACGTACGCCTTCTTGCCCTGCGTGAGCACCGTACGGATCCCGATGCAGGAATCCAGATTCCCCGCGAAATCCGCATAAAGCACCGAGCCGCCATAGATGCCGCGTCGCGTCGGTTCGAGTTCCTCAATAATCTGCATGGCTCGCACTTTCGGCGCGCCGCTTAACGTTCCCGCCGGAAAGCACGCGGTAAACGCATCGAGCGCATCCAGATCTTTACGCAGCGTGCCTTCGAGCGCCGAGACCAAATGCATCACGTGCGAGTATCTCTCCACGTACATCAGATCCTTCACCTTCACCGATCCGTACTCGCTCACTCGTCCCAGATCGTTGCGGCCCAGATCGACGAGCATCACGTGCTCCGCCCGCTCTTTTTCATCGTTTCGCATCAACTGTTCCAGTCGCGCATCTTCGGCTTCATCCCGCCCCCGCGCATGAGTGCCCGCAATCGGCCGATATTCCAGTTTGCGTCCGCTTACACGCACCAGCATTTCAGGGGACGATCCCAGAATGTGTGTGCCATCCATCTGGAGAAAATACAGATACGGAGAGGGATTCACCTGTCGCAGCGCACGATACAGATCGAACGGAGCAACGCCGGGGATGAAATCGAGGCGTTGCGAGAGCACGACCTGAAAAATATCTCCCGCTGCGATGTATTCCTTGCACCGTTTCACGCCGCGCAGAAAATCATCCCGTCGTGTGCCCGCGTGCACTTTCAACTCTGTCTTGCTGCCGGCGGACTTTCTCCACAATGCCCGGCTCAAGCCGCCGGCAAGTTTACGTTCGATCGCCGCAATATCGCGAATGGCGCGATCGTACGCCCGCCGCGGACTCTGCTGCGTCACATCTGCCGACGCCATGATGTGAATCTGATGCCGCAGGTGATCGAACGCCAGCACTCGATCGAAAAACATCAACTCAGCGTCGGGCAATGACAGATCATCCTCGGCGCGGTCACCAATTTTTTCGAGCTGCCGCACAACGTCATATGCGAAATACCCCACCGCGCCGGCCGTAAAGGGTGGAATTCCCGCGATGTTGGCGGGACGATGCGCGCGCAACAGCTTCTTTGCCACCTGAAACACGCTGTCCTTGACGATTTCGCGACGCTTGCCCCGCTGAATCTCAACTTTCCCTTCCCCCGCTTTCACGTACATGTACGGCCGTGCGCCCAAAAACGTGTAACGCCCGATCTGCTCGCCGCGCTCGATCGACTCCAGTAGGAAGGCATGCTTTTCCTTGTTTGCGATGGCCAGAAATGCCGAAACCGGCGTCAGCAAGTCTGCGCTCACCGACTTCACCACCGGGATGAGCGTCTTCCCCCGGGCCAGCCGGAAAAATTCCTTGAAGTCAGGCTGCAGCATGATTCAGTTCGCAAGCTCTCGGAGCGGATATGCGTCTCGGCCGAGGGGTCCTTAATTATGACAGGTCCTGGGCGCAGGACGCGAAGCATCTCGATGATGAAGACGCATTCCCTGATTAAGCACGAAGGATGCAAAGTTACAGAAAGCTTCGTGTTTCTTCGCGTCCTTGATGGTTATTGAACTTGGGACGTCGGAGTGAACAAGTCCAAACCCTTTTGGCCCCCAGCGTATAATGCCCGGGCATGCCCTTCGCGCCAAACACCCTACTCGGTCCCTACAAAATTACTTCTCTCATCGGGGCCGGGGGCATGGGCGAAGTCTACCGCGCGCACGATCCGCGCCTGTCGCGAGATGTAGCAGTAAAAGTGCTGCCCGCATCGTTCACGGCAGATACCGACCGGCTGCGCCGTTTCGAGCAGGAAGCGCGTGCCGTAGCTGCGCTCAATCATCCCAATATTGTTTCCATCTACGACATCGGCAGTGAGAACGGCGTCCACTATATCGTCTCGGAGCTTCTCGAAGGGGAGACCCTGCGACTGAGAATCAACTTGGGGCCCGTTCCACCGCGCAAAGCCATCGATCTCGCAGTGCAGTTGGCCAGCGGATTGGCCGCCGCACACGAGAAGGGCATCGTTCATCGCGATCTCAAGCCGGAGAATGTTTTTCTCACTCGCAGCGGACGCCTGAAGATTCTCGACTTCGGTCTTGCTAAGCTGCGTCGCCCGCGCGAACAAGCCGAAACCGTCGATGGTGACACGGCGCACACCACGGCTGGACAAGTTCTCGGAACCGCCGGATACATGTCTCCCGAGCAGGTGCGCGGCGAACCCGCCGATCACCGTTCCGACATTTTCAGTTTCGGCTCGATTCTTTACGAAATGCTCACCGGCCGGCGAGCGTTCAGGCGTAACACGAGCGCCGAGACCATGACCGCGATCCTGAACGACGAGCCGCCGGAGTTCTTCACCTCGGCGATGGCGCAGATCCCTCCCGCCCTCGAACGCATTGTCCGGCATTGCATGGAGAAGCAGCCCGGCCAGCGCTTTCAGTCAGCCCACGACGTCGCCTTCGACCTGGAACTGCTCTCCGGTTCTTCCACGGGAGCGCAGACCTTCTCTGCAGTTTCGGCGGGGTCTCAGCGCAAACCCTGGGTTCGGCCGGCGGCCCTCGCCCTTCTCACATTTGTAGTCGGTTTCGGCGGTGCGGCATGGTTGCGTTCCTCGCCTTCCATCATGCATCCCAAATTGCATCGCATTTCGTTTCGCCGCGGCACCATTTGGAATGCGCGGTTCACGCCTGACGGCAGTTTGATCTATGGCGCTGCCTGGGAGGGTCGCCCGGTCGAAGTCTTCGCATCGCAAAGCAACAGCACGGAAGCGCGTCCGCTGGGCATGACCACGACCGACATCCTTGCGGTTTCCCCCACCGGCGAATTGGCTGTCTCCACAGGACGTCGCGCCGCAGAGGGATTCGAATCCACCGGTATGCTGGCGCGCAGCCCGCAGGGTGGTGGGGCACCACGAGACATTGTGGATGGCGTAGAGTACGCAGACTGGTCGCCGGATGGCCGGAACCTTGCCGTCGTGCGCCGCGTTGGAGGCAAAGAACGGCTGGAGTATCCCTTGGACCATGTCCTGTACGAAACTGCGGCGTGGGCCAGCCATCCCCGCGTTTCGCCCGATGGCAAACTCGTGGCCTTCATCGACCATCCCTATTCCCGCGACGACCTCGGCGCCGTTGCCGTCGTCGACCTCGAGGGCAAAGAGAAGATCCTTACCGAGGAGTACGTCAGCGCGCAGGGTCTGGCGTGGTGGCCCACCGGAAATGAGATCTGGTTCACGGCCACCACTTCCGGCTCGAGCCGCGAGTTGCACGCCGTCTCACTTGCTGGCAAGGAAAGGCTGGTCTACCTCGGCACCGGCACGCTAACACTTCAAGACATCTTCAAGGATGGCCGGATTCTGTTTTCGCGCGACGATCTCCGCGCCGGAATGATCGGACTCGCTCCGGGCGAAACCAAAGAGCGCGATCTCAGCTGGCATGATTGGACCATCCCTCGCGACATCAGCGACGACGGAACTCTGGTTTCCTTCGACGAAACTGGCGAAGCCGGCGGCGAGACCGGAGTGATCTATGTGCGGGGGACCGATGGCTCGCCCGCCGTGCGCCTCGGCGAAGGACGCGCTCCAACCTTGTCGCCCGATGGCAAATGGGTCATTGCTCTAACCCGCGGAACCCGCCACGGTATGGTGGAGTTGCCGACCGGGCCCGGCGAGTCGAAATCGATTTCAACCGCTGACGTCCAGCCGCATCAGGCCTATTTCTTCCCCGATCAGAAACACATTCTTATCCTGGGCAATGTACCAGCCGGGCGCGGCCTGCGTTTATGGGTCACCGATCTCAGCGGCTCAACTCCCAAGCCCATCAGTCCCGAAGGAATAGCGCTTCGGTATAGAAACTGCATTTCGCCGGACGGCACGCAGGTTGCCGCGCGCGATCCGGAGGGCAGCATCTCGATTTATCCCGTTTCGGGAGGGGATCCCGTTCGTGTTCCCAATGTAAATCCGGGCGAAGATGCCGTGCATTGGACGCCAGACGGCAAGAGTCTGTTGGTCGGCAATTCCAAAATTCCCTCGAACGTTTTC
>JASHRE010000001.1 GCA_030037515.1 Candidatus Sulfotelmatobacter sp. | reverse complement strand
CGGCAAAGATACCTAGTCCTAGTGCGGGAAGCCGGTAATCGGCCCGCTTCGCACTCAATCTTTCGGACTGTCATCCTGAGCTTAGCGAAAGGATTCGGTCACGCGAAGGTCCAATGCCGATCCGGTCGTTCACGGCGGCCGGGATGCGCCCGCCGCAGGGAACACGGCGGGTTTACCCCGGTGTGTGATGGTGTGTTGATATGGGCTGCCACCCTAAACCTTTAAAGTGCGTTTTAGGATGGCCCGAAGAATTGAAATATTCCGCCATAACCCGCGCCGTAAAGTTGTTCTCATCGTCGAGTGTGATGGTAGCGAAAGTTTTCGCCGTCCCCGTGCATCGGGTGTCCCGCTTCACGGAACCGGAACTGCAACGGCGGATGAGCTGGCCTTCGTCAACAACCACCGTCCGTCGATCTTTCTGGCTTCACCGTCGAGGCCTACGTGGCTCACCGCTGTCCAAAACGGCTGGCCGGTGGCTGGATTCAACGCTACGTTGAAGTAATGGCATTCGAAATACACTGATGAGGTCCATTGGCCGTGATCATCCCTTACAGGGACAAACTTCGTTTTGTATGCCGGGGAAAGCGAAACAAATCTATTAGCTGCCTGCAACCCGCCGGCGACATACTTGAAGAACGTGCACAGCGTACCCTGTTGACCATTGGCGGAGGTGTCACCCGAGGGTGGAGGGCAAGTTTCGGGATCATCCGGATCGCCATTGCCAATGTAATTTCCTGCCGTGGCGCTACTGTTGACGATGGTGAGCTCGCCGTCTTGCGCCCAGATAGAGAGTACTTCGCGGATTCGCTGCGTTATCACTTCTGGCGAATCGCCATTGACTGGATCGTGCACGCTGACTGCCGCGTGAAAGGTTGCGTGAAGTTGTTCGAGTTCAGCCATTTGGGCCAGTTGGTTGTCATCGTTCCGCGCGCTCGAAAGAGCGGCGACCACGAATCCGAAGGCGAGAAGGAGTATCGGGCGGCAAGTTCTCATGAAGTATCTCCTTAGATTCATTTAGGCCGGTCGGGTTCGGTTTCGGCCGCTGCCTGGCGTTGGAACCGGCCCACGGGAAGTCATTTTGGGAGATCCCAAGCTTAGGCTGCAACAGGCAAATCCGGGTGGGGGCGCAATGTCCGTCTTTGCCCGTCCTGCCAAGCGGGCGAAAACGCCCTGCTGGAATCTCCACTGGCGGGATACAATGAAGACCACAATTTCCGCCCGAGGGCTTCCATAGCCACGAATGGGTCTGTGCCGTCCAAGAGCACCTCTGAGCTATGCCGAAAGAAGAATTTCGCCAGTTGACCGATCTGCTGGAATCGGCTGACTTCCGAAATCTGTCGGGGAATCGTGGCGGTCTGATTCGGCAAGAAGCCGAAACCTTTGTGGAGGAGATTGCGATAGAGGGCCGAGGGCAAGATGGTGGACACGGTACGAAATCGCTTCAACCTGAAAGTTGGCGTGGGCAGTGGTTGAACGCAGACGGCGAGACGCCGCTTCCAAGTCCAGTTGCTGAGGTGGTTGAGTGGTTGAAGAGTTTTGAGCCCAAGGATGCGAAGCGCTTTGAAAAAACCGAACTTCCCGATGTGTGCCCGTCTGCCAGACCATGGCTTGTCCAGCCGTCGATTTCTGAGAACCTGCATCCCTAAGTCGCTACTCGCGGCAACAGGCAAATGCACAAGCCTTGTGCTTTTCCTTCGCAGCGATGCTACTCCGCCGAAGGCATCTCGACATGGTCGATAACAAGAAACTCCTTGGGCATTAGCTGTGGCACCAGTTTCAGGCCAAGCTGCTCTTGAATCGCAGTCAAGATTGTAGGTTCAGAAGACTCGGGAGCTGTCGGCCACTGCAGTATGACATCGTAATGGGAAGAGAGTTTGGTGCTGTCCAGAACGGGGCGGCCCAGTTGGTCGGATAGTATCCTTGCGAGAGTAGCTATTGGAACTTCTCGGCCCATTATCCGTCCGCTCCCAACTTGAATCTCGCGAAGAGCAGAATCGTCGTGGTGAGAATCTGACTCTCGGAGTTTCGGACCATCACCTGCGATGACGAGTTCATAAACTGGAATCAGTCTGGTTTCACGGTGGGCGCTCAGCTTGAAGTACTGGGACAAAAGCCTGCTCTCAAGCAAGCGCTCTTCGTCTACCCCTGCCACAGGAGTGTCTGCCTTGGCTTCAATATCGTATTGCTTAGAGTTCAGCCAGCTTGGTGCTCCTACGATCTGGTCGTCGTGCACGTCGTATGCGTGTTCGAGGATCGCCTGCGGACTCGCGTTCGTTGCGGTCAATTCATCAGGGGCAAGCTGTACAAGGTGATTTGCATGAATGTCGGACTGGGTGGGCTTGATAGAAACGGTCTTAAACAAGGGCGCAGTAGCGTTTGCATTTTCGTCCTGCGACTGAGCGCGAGTTTGCGTTGCGACCGAGAAGAATACAAATGGTGCGGCCACGACCACGAATCGAACAAGACCTTTGCGAAGAGACATGAGCGGACCTCCTACTCAAGTAGTCTTTGGGCCCAGTTCCTCCATGGCGGCGGAACTCTGGTGGCTGAGAATCCGACATAGCAACAGAAGGTTGCTCCATTCTGCTCCTGAGGAACTACTTTAGTTATAGGGCAACAAGCTGTAATCCGAACTCGCGGGCTTGTTTCCGGAGTCTGGCTTCCATCCGTTGGCGATTCTGCACTTCGTTCTGCGCGCAGATGGTTTCATCGTAGGCATGGCGAGTGGTTATCATGTGATAGAGAATGCGCGCCAGTTTGTGCGCGGTGGCGGTGATGGCCTTGGGAGCACCCAGTTTGGCGCGCATCCGGCGATAGAAGTGCCCGAGAAAAGATTGGCTGCGATGGAGCGAGAGCGCGGCCATGCGGAGCGCGGTGGCGGCTCGATTCTTGACTTTGCGAGTTTTGACCGACAAAACCTTCCCCCCGCTTACTCGGTTGTCCGAACAGAGTCCGAGCCAGGAGGCGAACTCCGGACCGCTGGGGAAGCGCGAAAAATCAGGACCGATCTCCGCCAAAAGAGTTTGTGCAGTGAGAACATTGATCCCGGGTACTTGGGTTAAATCCACGCCGAAGATGCGGTGGAGATGAGTCTGCAGGTCGAAGAACGGCTCACTCGCCTTCGCTTTGGACCCGTGGTTCGAGGGCGATGGGGAAGCTGGGGGCGGATCTAGTTTCGACTCGAATTCCTCCAGAGACTGCGCAATTTCGCGATCGCAGGCCGCGATCAACTCTTGGTAATGACGAAATGCTGCCAGCGACTGGCGGAGGGTGAAGAGATGCTCGCGCCGGTAGTCTCCCACCAGCGACTTGGCGATGGTATCCGCGCTGGCCTTGATCCGCCGGTCGCGCAATGCCGCCAGCGTATGCGGGTTGCGCTCACCCGCCAAGATAGCCTCCAGGATCGCGATCCCAGTCGTGCCCGTGATATCGCTGATCACATGGTGGAGTTGCAGGTTCATCTGATCCAGAGCCTTTTGCATGTGCTGCACGTGACTCGACCCCATCTGCACCAGACTGTCGCGATGGCGGAGGATCGAACGTACGCTACAGACCGCCTGTTCCGGCCGGAAAGACCCGCGCAGTAAGCCCACCGAATGCAGATACTGCAGCCATTGGCAATCGGATACATCGGACTTGCGTCCCGGAACATTCTTTACGTGGTGGGCGTTGACCAGGAAGACCTTGAATCCTCGCGCCTCCAAGATCTGAAACAGCGGGATCCAGTACACTCCCGTCGATTCCATGGCTACGGTCTCGATATGGCACGCCTTCAGCCAGGCCGCCGCCGCGTGCAGGTCTTCCGTGAACGTCGGGAAACACCGCACCGGCTGCGGATCTCGATCCCCAGGCACCGCGACATAGATCTCTGTCGCTCCGATATCCACACCCGCAGCATTCAGGTTCAGACAAGACAACAGGGACGCTCCTGTCTTCGGGTTGCTCTTTTGCTTGCTCTTTCGCTTTCTCGACATGGGCTCTCACGAGATTGGATTGGTCCCTGCGAGCCGGCCCAGACGTGCAGAATAGAGTACTCTCCTGAACGAGATCAACGTACCCTGGTGAAGGGCCGCTGTCATCACTGACTTGAGCACAGAGTCTGGGACCATACTCCTAAACGGGCTCCCGAAGGATGCACCATTGATTTTTTCGGCCTACTTGCCGACGCGCATGGACGGCTCATTTTACCGCGCTCTGCATGACCTCAGTTCCTTACCGTTTTGACCCGCGCATCGCGGGTTCGTTACTCCTAAGTGTCGCGCTCAAGATGCCGTATCGCTTCGAACGCGCAAAGTTGCTCCCGTGGGTCTACCACTGCCTCCTCGGGCTCCTGAGTGTTTCCGGGCTACGCGTCAACGAA
>JASHRE010000250.1 GCA_030037515.1 Candidatus Sulfotelmatobacter sp. | reverse complement strand
TATGAAGCGTGTGCTTCTACTCTGTTGGCTCGGATTTGGTTGGGTCGCGGCAGCGGGAGGTGGTTGTGCGCAAGAGCTGAACGTTGGAACGGTCGTCGGCTGGGCAGACAGACGGAGAGTCTGGCTTGAGCCGGAGGAGGTTTCGCGACCGAGCCCGCGACTAAGAAATCTGCTGCACACTCGCTGTACCGCCACCCCCTTATCGTTGCTCAACAGGCACCCAAATCCTTGAATGCACAGCAACATGCCAACACGAGTGCCTGCACCTGTTCCCAGCGCCTTTCGACCTGTCGGCCGCGATGCGCAAAGCGCTGTATCCGTCCGGAGCGAAGGATGATCCGCGAGATGCCCAGTCTGCCGCTGGATCTGCTGCGACCGGCCGCGGCATTTACGGCCGGATAAGGAACAGACGCGCCGGGTGCAGAATCGGGTGGAGGAGCGGAAGAAAGTTGTGCCGGCCGAGCCGCGGAGATTCTTTCGCCAGCACCAAGGGCGGCATCGTGAACGCACCGAAGATCGCATCCAGGGCATTGTTCACGCCGCCCGCCCTTCAGGTTCGAGCAGGTGATCGAGGCCAACGGGGTGGTGGTGGTGCAGGTGATCGCGAGAACTTTTGCGCAGTTGGCTGAATTGCACACGCGTATGATCAGCACGATCCTGTGTTCGACTACACCATTGCGGAGCAGAACAGCGCTAAATCCCAAATCGTGAATGATTCGAGTGGAAAAAGGAACCTCTCGGTAAAGTCTAAGTGAATCGCGCGAGCGGAGCGACCAGAAGTCAAGAGAACGCGCCGGATGCAGCAGCGCGCAACGATCTTCCCCCGCAATTACAGAAGTGGGACGGGTCCGTCGGGAGCATGAGACAGAAATCGGGTGAATGAGAGCTGGGAGCATGGGAAGGGGTGGCACGGCGATAGTCGGCGACGCCGCGAGCGGGACCGTGGCTCTTCGAGTTTTCCTCAACCTCGAGCGAAGAGGACGACAGCTCAGACCTTTGCCAGCAGCAGATCCAACTGGATGAAGAAAGTGCCAAGCAGGTTAGACTTATCTAGATCATCAAAGCGGACTCGATGCAGAGCTAGCAGCAATCGCTCGCCAACCTTCAGCTCTTACTTAGTGACGTCTCACCCAGCAAGCCACGGCCACGATCCGCAAGGACTGCCCACACCGTGCCAAAAAGCACGGTGAATAAATGATCCTATCCGATCCTATTCGGCAAAACCCTCCGTGCCCACCCACAACTGCGCCAGGAGTTGCAGATTCCTCTTGTAAGTACGAGTGACTCTGAACTCCCTTCCTCCCCGCACGCGGAGAACATACTCGCCGGTAGGCCGTGGATGAATCTCATCAACTAGTGTAGCGTTCACCAGCACTGAACGATGTATCCGTACAAACCCGTACAGATCAAGTTTTTTCTGAATCGTCGAGATAGATTCGCGAAGCATGTGCGAACTTGAAGTACGGAATAACAAGACATAGTTCCCTTGGGCTTTCACTGCGACGATGTCCCCTGCATCGATGAAGAGGATCTTTCCGTTGGCTTTGATCGCAATACGCGCAGACTTTCCTAATGCGCGCGATCGTGTCTGGGGTAAAGCCCTGCTGACGGTTGATCTCGCTGCCGCCCGTTGCCCGAATCCGCTGGCGAGAGGCTCTCCGATGCACTCGCCGGAGGGTACGACAGGCTCATCAACCTTTGTCTTCCCCAAAGTCGGAATCGGGTGATGGTGCTCTGCCCTAGCGGGAACGACAGGCCGCCTCGATGGCGGCACTTCTTCACCCGCGGCCCTTACAACTTGCCGAATACGCGGATCGCCGTTATCCAAAAGTCCTCACGTTGCCGGTCTCATTGCTCACGTGCTGTAGTAGATCGTGATCTGTCCGGGCTGCCAATCGGCGTCGGCTTTTCGGAATGCCAAGCCGGCAAACTGTGGACGCTGCCCTTCCTCGCTGGTAAATCGAACGGCGGCGTCGCAAATCGACACTCCAGCAACAAATATTTGCATTCGGGGACGCGCGACAGCACGGCCGCGGCCCACCGCCTTGTCCCGGCATCGGATTTTTGCCTTTCCTCACCATCTCCGCTAGTGCGTCCGCGTCCCTCTCTTCAGCTCCAAATGATTTCGAAATGCATCGCTACACCACATCGATGGCGGTAACTTTCAATATCTCTGCGAGTTACCGTCATTTCGCTGGCGAGACACGGGATCAGACCGGTCAAAATTCACTTCTGTTTCGCCTGTTAGTATCTTCCTCTGCACATCGCGTTGAAATTGCGCCGGTTAGAGTCCCAGAATCTGCCGGTGACGCGACACGGTTCGGCTCGTTCATTGTGGATTCTCAAGGTGAAATCTCAGGCCCGACTGCGGACAACCTTTGTGTGAACTATCCGCCGTTGGTTTTTCGCCGTTCTAAGCGATTTGTTTACAGCCAGATATGGAGTCTCTGCCGTGTGGAACCGAGATGGTAACTGAGTGGCAAGTCTCACAAGCCTGGGGGCGTGGATAGTCGAACCTACGGCTTGAGAATCGGGGAACTCTTGAGCATGCGAGTTAAGCAAGTCGGCCTGCTCGCCGGGACCATTCGACTCGAGTCAGGAACACAGAGAGGGTGTGATTATGAAGATCGGTCGCTGGCCAGTGTATTTGAGCGCTATGCAACCGTTTCTCAGTCTGACCTTGCCGATGCCATTGGCATTTGTGAGAAGTTTGGATGGCCCCGTATTTATCCCCCCCTCGCGTTCGTTTCCACTCTGGCCGCAAAGGGCACCAAACCGCCGCCGGGCACAAAACTGGGCACACCTTAAACTTAAAGCTGGGGTTTCGGCTAGTCCAAGAAGATCGAACAGGTGCGATGAGCGCGAAACTCACGAGCCGGCGATTCGCAGACTATAGTCGAGGCCGGGTGGAGCGCAAGCGGCGCCGCTAGGCGCACGGTCAACGGGCACCCAAAAGATTTAGCTCCAGCTCCTGCTGGTCTGCTCGAACATTTTGGGAGGTAAATCAAAGCCTGCGGCCTTGAGCTTTTCAGCAAACTTTGGCCTGATTCCTGTGGCGGTGAAAGTTCCCACCGTTCGGCCATCTGCCGAAACTCTCTGCCTATCGAAGAGGAACAGATCCTGGAGGGAAATCACGTCCCCCTCCATCCCCGTCACTTCGGTGATATGGGTAACGCGGCGGCTTCCGTCGCTAAAACGCGCAACCTGGAGGACCAAACTGATAGCGGACACAATCTGTTTGCGAATGGCCTTCTCTGCTAGATTCAAATTGGCCATCATGGCCATCGTTTCCAGGCGAACCAAGGAATCTCGCGGACTGTTGGCGTGAATGGTGGTCAGCGATCCTTCGTGACCCGTGTTCATCGCCTGCAACATGTCAAGCGCTTCCTCGCTCCTCACCTCGCCGACAATGATACGGTTGGGACGCATGCGGAGACTGTTGATGACTAGTTGCCGGGCTTGAACGGCTCCCTTCCCGTCCGCGTTCGGCGGGCGGCACTCCAGTCGGACAACGTGGCGCTGCTTGAGCTGCAATTCCGCCGAATCCTCGATGGTAACGATACGTTCCTTCGGCGAGATGTAGCCGGAGAGCACATTCAGCAGCGTGGTTTTCCCGGAGCCGGTTCCGCCAGAAATCACGATGTTTAGACGTGCCGCCACCGCAAGCTGCAACAGACCCACCATGGGCGCGGTCAAAGTCTGATTGGCTAAGAGGTCATTCTCGGTGACAGCATGGCGGCCAAATCGACGGATTGAAAGATGCGGGCCGTCAATGGCCAAGGGTGGAAGGATCACGTTCACACGGGACCCGTCAGCAAGGCGAGCGTCCACCATGGGCGACGATTCGTCAATACGGCGCCCCGCCGCGGAAACGATTCTTTGAACGAGACGCACCAAATGCGCATCGTCCTTGAAGATGACTTTGGTCTCTTCCAAGACACCGCCGCGTTCCACGTAAACCTCTCTGGACCCGTTGATCAAAATGTCGGTGACACTCGGGTCTTGCATCAACGGTTCCAGAGGGCCCAGGCCGAAAACTTCACTCACGATTTCAAGCGCGAGTTGTTCCCGATCGGCACCGCTAAAGGGAACTTTGAGACGAGCAACGACATCCTGGAGCAAAGCGTGTATTTGCGAGCGAGATGCATCGTCTGGAGCGGAAATCTTCTTGAGATCGATCTTGTCCAGCAGGAAGCGATGGATAGAGATTTTCAGTTCTTGATAGGTACGAAAATCTAAGCCGCCTGGGATTTTCCCGTCGTCGGAGAGTGGCACTGCGCTAGCCATATGACTATGATGATCTCACGATGAATTAATGAGTCCTGGTCACGTTACTCCGGACCAAACTCCGAGAGCACTTTTCACAAGAAATGGTGACCACGAGTAGTTAAGCGCTTGTTGATATGCATTGCAAGTGCTGAATGGGTTTTCCAGTGTATCCTTTTTGGCTTGCCGGGGAAATCATTCACTCGAATCTTCGCCCCGGAGCCTTGCCTCAATCTTCCTTGCTCTCCGCACAGAGGAAACCCGGCGAATCGGAACCGCCACGCATCCGCTGTTCCCTGTGCGGATGGTCACGACGCAAAGACGATCAACGGTTCTACAAGTGCGGTCATTCGTCGAATACGTGGAATACGTTTCATACGCGCGGGGTATGCCCCGCGCGCTTCCTTCAGTGCACTGGAACCCGGTGCCTCTCGTGCAGCCGGTGGTCGCCGCATTCGCGGTGGTATCGGGAGTGATTGTTTTACCATTAGCGAAATGATCTTTCATCCGTCCGAAGTTGCGGTCAAAATTGCGATTGCGCTGGGTGTGGGTCTGCTTGTCGGTTTCGAACGTGCGTGGTCGCACAAAGAAACTGGAGTCCGAACATTTTCGATCACGGCGCTGCTCGGAACCCTTACGGCGCTGGTGTCCGTTCAGTTCGCCGTGGTTTGTTTGGCGGGTGTGTTCGTACTCGTTGCCTATATCAATGGGCGCAGCTTGTTGGTCGAACGCTCGCTGGAAATGACGACTTCAGTGGCTTTGATCGTCACTTTCGTCCTCGGAGTCTTGATCGGTCAAGGGCATCTGTTTACCCCGGTGGCTTCCGCAATTCTGATGACCATG
>JASHRE010000249.1 GCA_030037515.1 Candidatus Sulfotelmatobacter sp. | reverse complement strand
AACGCTCGGCCAGCAGAACCGATGCCTGAGCAAGGGCGATTGATGTGGGGATTACTTCCAGAATGCGGCACGGTTCGCGGTAATCAGGAAAAAGCTGCTACTCCCGCGTCGAATCGCTCTCGTTTGCAATTGTTCGATAGTGCGTCGGATGCTTGTGTCGGGTTCGGTTGTATTCCAAGACGTAGCCAAATGCCAGGCCAACAACAAAAGAGTTTTCAAGTCATCGCGAAAACCTTGCTGAGTTCAGGCTTTTTTCGTTCGGTAGTTGCCGACTGCCTAATTTTATGGCTTCACTTTGCAGGCCGTTCCAGTAACCACGGATGTAGTTATCATTGCTCCAACTTCGACTCCCCCAATTTCCCGTGCAATTCCTCCATCTTGGTTTTCGTGTTGTCATAATCAACCACATTGCCCACGGCGGCCGATAGATCACTCGCTAACTGCTGATTCGACTTGAGATACTGTATATAAGTGGGGTCTCTGAGCCATTTAGGATTTTGGTTCAAGGCGTCGATAATTGACTCTGTGTTGGCGGCCAATTGTTTCAGTGTCGGTGTAATTCCATCAATGGCATCCTGATGCCACGGTTTGGCGTCGGCGCGCACTGCCTGCATCTGCGACAAGATCGAGCCAGCCTTATTGATGTGTTCTTTAATCAGTTTGATTTGAGCGCTGTGGCTTTGCCAGGAAAGGTTG
Source organism: Candidatus Sulfotelmatobacter sp. (assembly GCA_030037515.1). Taxonomy (GTDB): domain Bacteria; phylum Acidobacteriota; class Terriglobia; order Terriglobales; family Acidobacteriaceae; genus Sulfotelmatobacter. The sequence goes on along the minus strand of JASHRE010000249.1, from coordinate 19,245 downwards.
GATCTCGTAAAACTTTCCATCGTCGCAGCATCTCTGTTCAGTTGGGTCGCGATCGTTCGTGCCTCTTGAAACAGGGCAGTAACATCAGCATTGGTTTGGGCTATTGCACTGGTTTGTGCCAAACAGAGCAGTAACAAAGCACACGTGCTGAACAAAGCTGACCAGCGGTAGAAGGATCGCTTAGATAAGAATCGGGACACGATATCTCCTTTCGTCACGTAATAGTCCCAAAACGCGCTGCCAACTGTTTCAGCGCCATTTGCAGGCGGCTTTGCTTGAGGGTGGGCGCTACGGGCACGCAGAATACGTAGCCTGCCCAGCGGTGGAGGGTCCCACGTGCGGTTCTTCATATTGACTTCCTACGCACGCATGACGAAATTTATTCCATCCTCTACGTTTTTCTAGAAGATGCAATACAGCGTTCACTGCAAGGCAAAGGCGGTGCCCCGTCGAAGCGCAAATTTCAATGTAAGTTCTCGCAGCCGGTTACGAGGGGAGGACGGGCAACGGAGTCGGGTGCCTGAGTCCCTTTGCGATGCTGAAATGCACACGCATGGATGGATTTAAACGGAGCCGCCCGCATTGCGCGTCAGATGATTGTGTTGTCTGCCGTCTACATTTTCCAGCCACTTCTAAGGTGGCCAGTCAGGCGGCCAGATTCCTGGCTTTGGCAATGGGCAAGATGGCGATAACTGTCGTACCCGCTTCGGATCGAAGCTCCAACTTACCGCCGAGCTGACGAACACGCTCCCGCATTCCCCTGAAGCCGACACCGACGTGTCCCCATCCCAAAACGCTCATCTGTTTTTCCTCAGGAATACCCTTGCCTTCGTCTTGAACTTCGAGACGAACCTCCCGGGCTGACCGGCTCAGGCGCACTATCGCTTTCGTGCTTCCAGAATGACGATGGACATTCGTCAGGCATTCCTGAACGATTCGGAAAATTGCAATCTCAGCATCGGATTCAAGCCGGCCGAAGTTTGAATCAAGCTCCAGGGTCGTCACGATGCCGCTTCGCTTGCTGAACCCGTCCACGTACCATTGCAAAGCTGAGGAAAGGCCGACCTCATCCAGTAGCGGCGGATGCAGCAGGTGGGAAATTGTTCGCAATTCCTTACTCAGATTCTGCAATATCGCGACATTGTCGGCTATGAGTCGTTTTTGTTCACAATTCAATTCCTGCACTCTGCTCAGTTGATCCGTATTCATCATCAGCGATGCCACCAGCTGTCCGGCGCTGTCGTGCAACTCTCGTGCAAACTTGCGCCGTTCCTCATCTTGAAGCTTTAGCAGCCGTGCGCCGAGTTGACGCGCAGCAAGCCTCGTCCTTTTGTGGGCAGTGATGTCACGCTTTGTAACGAGATAATCCTCGTCCCGTGCTCTTCCGAAAAGTCTTCTGCGATTCGTTCCCATACTGATTGGTACTCCGTTTTTCAAAGATTTCTCGCGTCGTCGATTGCACGCGTCAGAGTCACTCGGCGGCGCTTGCAAATTTGCTGGTACAGAGAAAAGCTCTGGGAACAGCGAGTGTAGGATGACCTCAGATTAAGCTGAAAGCGTGAAGATAAGCTATCATTTCATCGCAGGTGTTACCGTTGTGCGGACAACCATAACCGCATGAATCTTTCAAATCCTGGTGAGCTCTAAAAAGAATCTTAAGCCTTCCTCATGCTCATCAGACCACGGGGGGGTCTGCGATACGCGCACCAACGCGAAACGAGATTCGGATCTCGTAAAAGAAGCAGCGATTTCTAAAGATCGGCACGAGACGAATGTGGGCTCGGCATGTGAAAACCGCCGTGGCATTGAAACAGTATAAACCCGGCGCGACGCGACTTGTGGCTGGCAAAGCAGTCCTAAACAGTCTGCTCACTCGAATTCCAGATTCTGAATTCACCGCCATACAACCGCACTTGGAATTCGCAGTCTTCAGTCTCGGCGAATATCTGGAGCGAGCCGGCAGGCCGATTACAGCGGCGTATTTTCCCAACCGGGGAATCTGTTCGTTGCTGGTCGAAACGCCTGATGCGCGAAGCGTGGAGGTTGGACTCGCGGGCTGCGAAGAGATCATCGGTCTCACACTGATTGGGGGCGTAGATCAGCTGCCTTATAGCGTCTTCGTACAGGTTCCGGGCGAAGGCTTTCGCATTGTGTCCGGCGCAATGAGGAGGATTTTTGCTTTCATGCCGGAATTCACGCGCATGCTCGTCCGTCGTCTCTCCATTCACGCGGTTGGAGACTCCCAGAACGCGGCGTGTAATCGCCTCCACAGCCTGGAACAACGGCTGGCAAAATTGCTCCTGATGGTGCACGACCGACTAGATACCGACGACATAAACATTACCCATGACTTTCTTTCAAAGATGATTGGGGCGGACCGTACGAGCGTGAGCCTCACCATTGGCGAATTTGAGAACCGTGGCGTGTTGGCGCGCCGTCGCGGGTTTGTCAACATTAAAAGCAGACCAATGCTCGAGAGAGAGTCTTGTGAGTGCTACCAGGTTTTTAAGGCATTCAACTCAGAACTCGGTCTGAGGACCTAAACTTTGGATTGAACCTCGAGGGTGGCACGGTGGAACGCTCTCGCTGAATCGGTTCAGGTGCGACCCGCCGCGTTTGGGTTACCGCTGCTGGTGGTCAGCTCTCATGCGAGGGCGCGGAGTGAAGTAGCTTCCAAGTGGTCATCGCTCGCTCAACACGATTGCCCGATCGACTTGCATGGCGCGTCGTGCGGGAATGAAACACGCCATCAACGCAACCCGCCGGCAGGATTGCGACGCAGCCCAACACCGGCGGATCAAGAGGGGAGGCCACTCCCTGAATCTGGGTTTGGAGCCGTTGATTGCAGTGAAATCGAACTGACGATCCCAGTATCAATCCGCACCCCGTTGTTTCAAGAACCCAAGGTTCGGGAGGTGCACAAAACGCTGACCGCGATCATGACGATCCTCAGCGTGTTCCTGCTGGCGCGGGGATATTTGTGCCCGGCCTATCACATCGGCGCGATGAACGAGCAGCAGCCGGGATATCAGACTGTGCTGTCGCAACCGGTCGCGGCGGTCACCGGGAGAAATGGTTTTTTACCCAGCTGTCGCTGGCCGGCATCTTCATCGTTCCAAGCGTCGCCGTCGGCTGGTCTATGGGCCGAGAATTGTTGTCCTCGGTTCTCTCGGCCTCACTCCTGATCCTGTTCGGCGGAATCACCGACAGGCTGATTCCTGTGTTCGCCGTCGGAGCCTTCGCCGCGTCTTGCTTTTTTGCAGGCGGGAACGGCCGGTACTGGATGCGCAAACGCGGACGGTGCTATCGAGCCTAGCCAGCCTTCAACGCTATCGGCGCGACGATTACTTTTGTGGTGCTGACGATCATCGTAGTGGCGAAATTCAGAGAAGGCACCCGGCTCACGGTGATTGTGGCGCCGGCTGCGGTCCTGCTGCTACGGTGATTCGTCCGCATTATCGGAAAATTGCCCGGGGAGGCTGATCGCAGCCGAGAGGGGCTATAATGTGCGCCCTATGCGTCTTCTGGTCAAGTTCAATCTGATCCTGATTCTGGTGTTCGGCGCGGGCATGGCCGCAGCCGGCTACTTTGCGCGGAGCTTCCTGCAGCAGACGGCGCATGACCAGGTTTTGCAGCAGGCGCGGCTCATGATGAGTTCCGCCGGTGCCATGCGCACGTACACCACGAAACAGGTGGGTCCGCTGCTCGAGCAGCATCAGGCGCAGGTCAATACGTTTCTGGCTCAGACAGTTCCGGCCTATGCCGCAACCGAGGCGTTCAATTATCTGCATTCGGATTATCCCGATTACGCCTACAAGGAAGCGACGTTGAATCCGACCAATCTGCGCGACCGCGCAGTGGATTGGGAAGCCGATGTGATCCAGATTTTCCGTACCCATCCCGACCAGAAAGAATTTTCCGGCGAGCGCGATACCCCGGCAGGACGCTCGCTGTTTCTGGCCAAGCCGATCACCGCGGCCGCCCCCTGCCTGGAGTGCCATGACACGTGGCGTCGTGCGCCGGCGGCGATGATCCGGATTTACGGCAAAGACAACGGATTCGACTGGAAAATGGGGGACACGGTCGGAGCGCAAATGATCTCCGTGCCGATGGCGGTGCCGCTGGCAATCGCCGACCGGGCCTTTCGTACTCTGATGCTTTCGTTGGGCGGAGTTGCGCTGGTTACCTTGCTGCTGCTCGATCTGGCGATCGTGATGATCGTCATTCGCCCGGTGACGCGGCTGTCGAAAGCGGCGGATCAGATCAGCAAGGGAGACCTGAACGTCCCGGAGCTCCCGGCCCAGGGATCGGACGAGATCTCGCAGCTGGCACAGTCCTTCAATCGCATGTACCTGAGCCTGGCGAAGGCGATCCGGATGCTGGAGTCGCAGTAATCGGGTGGTCGCTTGCGCAAACCGGGTTACGCAGTAATTCAAAAACTACAGGTGCTGCGAGCGCAGGAATTTTTCGCGATCCGAGGGCGTGGAAATTTCTGCCGCCAGCGCCCGATACAACTCCTCCGGCGTGCGCGCCGTTCTCGCCGCGCGGCTCACCAGAACCTTCGCCATCGGTCCCACGTACTCGGCAAGGTGCTTGCGCGCGTTCTCGAGAATCGCCGGATCCCACGATTTTGATCCCGTGTCAGCTTTCGGACTTCCGGCGGGCGGAGTTGACCGCAACGGCGCAGGCGTATATCGCGGGGGCGTCAAATTTTTTGGAACAGCAGTTTCGGAACCGCGCCGCGCCCGGAACATGGAAGTTGCGGCGGGTTGAGACGTGGCTGCGAGGGGAATTCGGCTCAGCTCGGCATGAAATTCTTCGGCGGACTGGAAGCGCGCCTTGGGATCTTTTTCCAGCGACTTCTCGATTATGCCGGAAAGTTCGGGACCAATTTCGGGAGCCAGTTCGAGCGCAGGACGCGGTTTTCCTTCGAGGTGGGCCCGTAAGATCGCGTAGAAGCTGTTGCCCTGGACGGGCGGCTGCCCCGTAATCATCTCGAACAGAGTCACTCCGACCGAGTACAAATCCGAGCGCGCGTCGGAGGGCTCAGCCTTCATCTGCTCAGGAGACATGTAGTGCAGTGAACCGAGCGCGATGCCGGCGGCGGTCAGCTTCGGATCTCCGCTGCGGCTGGCGATCCCGAAATCGGTGAGCTTGACGCGGTCGTCTGGAGTAACCAGGATGTTCGAGGGCTTCACATCGCGATGCACGACGCCGCGATGATGCGCGTATCCGAGTGCGTCGAGCGCCTGGCGCACGAAATCGATGGCGCGAGGCGCTTCGATTCTGCCTCGATGCAGCAGAGCTTGCAGCGAGCAGCCTTCGACGCACTCCATGATCATCAGGACCTGATTGTCGATACGAAGAGCCGTGCGCAGAGAAGCGATCCCCGGATGCTCGAGCCCGGCCACAACCTTGATCTCTCGAAGGAAGCGCTCGACCAGGTCCGGGCTGGGATCGACATCGGGCAGCAGGACTTTCATCGCCTCGACGCGATCGGAGATGGTGTTGCGGACCTTGAATACCTTGCCCATTCCGCCACGTCCGATCACGGCCAGAATCTGATAGTCTCCGACCGTCGTGCCGAGTTGCAGATTTGACAGGGGCAAGGCCATCGATCGCCTAGTATACGGCGATTCCGGCTCCATCTTGGCTGTTCGTTTCAGGGGGAAGACGGTCGGACCCGAGGCGGGTGCCAAAGCAGCATGCGTGCCGCTAAAAGATCTCCATCACGAACGTATTGCTCGACGCCAGGATATCGGCATAGAGATACGTATCCGCGGGATTGTTTCCATTGATGTTGAAGTAATCGGAATTGCTCTCAAACCCGATGCCGGTAAACGTGCCGGGGAGGGCGCAGCCGATCCCGCCGGTGCTGGTGAAAGTGATGGAGACATCAAAAACATTTGCCGTGCCGACCTGCGTGAAAGTGCCGGCCACGTTGCAGTTCTGGGCGATGGTGCTGGTGAAGCTCATGCTATCGCCGGTGCCGCTGGCTGAGAAGATCAGGGGCAGAAGAACTGACTGGCTGTTGATGGTGCCCTGAACTTCTCCCGTTTTTGAACCGGTCACGGCGCTGACACTCCCTGTGAGAGGTGAGAAAGAAGCGGCGCTGAAAGTGCCGTTTCCGTTGCTTCCGGTAAAGGTGCCGTTTAGGGCAGTTGCCGAGGTCACATTGCCCTGTGCGGTATCGATGGTCGATTGTCCACTGGACAATCCGCCCGGTTCCTCGTAATCGGTGATGTTCCCGGAAAAAGCACAAGATCCGGTGACAGCCGGCAGTTCGAGCGTGTCTCCGGTATTTCCGGTGCTCGCGGAATTATCGAAGAACAGGGCAAGCCCAGCCGAATCGATGGCTCCATATCCGGTGACAGATTGACTTCCGTTCTGCACGCTGACCTGCCAATCTCCGACCACGTTGTAAGGGCCACCAGTACAGGTTGTGGATTTGTTCGAAGAGCCGCAAGCAATCGTGACGGCGCACCACGCAGCGAGAGAAACCACGGTGAGAGGCAAAAAGAAACTACGGAACATACAACTTCTCTTTCCGGCGCGACGGCGCCGCGGCATTTTTACGAACCTACTATTATGCCTGCGAATCGAGATTACGAGTTGGCGCGCAATATAAGTTTCGCAGGTTGGGCCGCACCGGTGTGGGAATCACACCAGTCCTGCCTTGTCAGGACGGACGCTGGGCGTCCGCCCCCCTTTGACTGGCATTTTCCTAAAACACGTTGCGGAAGGCCCAGAACAGAAATCCCGCCAGCACCATGGATGCGGGCAGCGTCAGGACCCAAGCCATCATGAGATTGCGAACCGTGGACCATTGCAATCCGGAGTGATTCGCCGCCATGGTTCCGGCGACGCCGGAGGAGAGCACGTGAGTCGTGCTGACCGGTAAGCCGTACCAGTCGGCAGCACCGATGGTGGCCATAGCCACGATTTCAGCCGCAGCGCCCTGGCCGTAGGTGAGATGTTCTTTGCCGATTTTTTCGCCGACCGTAACCACGATGCGCTTCCACCCAACCATGGTGCCGAGCCCAAGAGCCATCGCCACCGCCACCTTCACCCACGTCGGAATGAAGCGGGTGGATTGATCGAGGTGTTTCTTGTAATTATCCAGCACTTCCCAGTCGGCGGCGTTCAGGGCTGGCTGATTGGTCTTCTTCATCAGGCGAAGCGCCTCGCTCACCAGGTACATGTCGTTGCGGAAGTTGCGGACCTGATCGTGGGGAATCTTCGCCAGTTCACCGAACACCGCGGTTTCGTTGCCGATATCGTTCACCAGCTGGCGGAGGGCGAGCATGGTGTTTGGGGTGAACTCTTTTGTGCGGATGTAATCGGTGACCTCTTCGCGATCGTCACCGACCACCGCGTTCGGGGTCACGTATTTGTCCAGAGTGTTGGCGGCCTGCTGTGAGACGGCGATGAAATCATCGGAATCTTTCTTGGTAACCGCGTGGTTCAGAGCATACGCCGTGGGAACTGTGCCCACCAGGATCAGCATGATTAATCCCATGCCCTTCTGGCCGTCGTTGGAGCCATGCGCGAAGCTGACTCCGGTGCAGGTCAGCATCAGCAGGGCGCGAATCCAGAACGGCGGAGCCTCAGCACCTTGGGGAGCTTCGTAGAGTTTGCGATTCTTGATGACCACCTTCATCAGCCAGAGCAAAAGCAGGGCGCAGACGAATCCCACAATCGGGGAAAGCAACAGCGATTTGCCCACGTTTGTGGCTTGAGCCCAATCCACGCCGCTGGTGCCGGTTCTTGCAGATATGAGCTGGTTGGCGATGCCCACCCCGATAACCGATCCAATCAGCGTGTGCGAACTCGAGGCGGGCAGTCCGAAATACCAGGTCCCAAGATTCCAGATGATCGCGGCCACGAGCAGAGCGAAAACCATGGCGAACCCGGCTTTGCTGCCCACCTGCAGAATCAGTTCGACGGGCAGCAGCGAGATGATGCCGAATGCCACCAGACCACTTGATGTCATAACGCCCAGGAAGTTCCAAAAGCCGGACCAGACCACGGCAATGTGCGGCTCCATCGAATGGGTGTAAATCACCGTCGCGACCGCATTGGCCGTGTCGTGGAATCCGTTGACGAATTCGAAACTAAGAGCGACTAGGAGTGCGATGCCAAGCAGGATGAAGGGCGTAGCCGAGGATGGATGAACATCGGACAGGTCGGAGAGCAGATGGGAGGCGGCGTAAAAGACGCCGACAATGAAAACGATTCCAAATCCGACGATGCCGGCCAAGCCCGGACGTCGGCTAAGTTTTTCCTGAATTGCCGGTGTTGCGGCAGTTGCCATGCGTGGAGCTCCTGTGGATTAGCGTGATGAGAGGGAACCGCGTTCAGGTTCCGATGGGCCTAACCATACCGAAGCTGTGTTACGGGAATGTGAAAATGCTCAGGCGGTGGCGGCTTGGCCGGGCACTGTGCGCGAAGTGCGAAACACCGCCCGTTTTCTGGCGGCAGAAATCGCAAGTTGGTGCCAAAATTCTTAGAACATACGGACGGGAATGCGACCTGCCAGACGGGCGAACGTCCGAGAACTTCAGTTGGTCGGCTTGGAGTCCTCCTCAGGTTTGGAGAAAATCTTCGGATCGACCGTCGGGTTGAGTTCAACTTTTTTCAATTCCGCGGTGCTGGTCTGTTGCCCGTTCTGTTTATTCTCGTGGATGTATGGCAGGGTGAGGCCGTCAGAGGTACGCCAGTCGGACAGATTGCTCTCGCCGTCGAACGGGCCCGACTGTCCCATGCCCTTATATTTCTCGCGCAGCACGTGTCCGGTCTTGGGATCGATGTACCACCGCAGCCATGGCACAGCGCCCCCGATGTCGAGGATCGCGGCCGCTGTGTCGCCAATTTCTTCGGTTCCGGCTGCCGCAAAAGTGAATGCGTTGTCATCGGCATGCTGCGCGATGTAAACCAGATCGTGATGAAGCTGCGAAAGCATTTCGTCTTTTTGCGCCGGCGGCATGCTGCGGGTGCCCATGCCCGGCAACGACATGAACGCAGCGTCCGGCGCGGCGACAATGGTCAGCGTGCCCTGCGGGATCTGCATTTCCAGATGCATGCTGTCGGGGAATTTGAAGATTGCGTCAACCGGGGTCGAGGGCCCACCTTCTTCGCTCTCGGCAAGATTCACGCGCAGGGTCTTGATCGATTGCAGTTTCGGTAGCCCGCCCATGGCGGCGGCGACTTTCGCCACCAGCGCTTTGCCTTCGGGATTCGACGCGGCCGGATTCGCCTCCTCTTTCGCAGCAGGCGCTTCCGGAATCGTGACATCGATCTGTTTGACTGAGCCGAGCGTGTCGAGAGGTTGATCGAATTCTTTCGTGTTGCCGACAACCAGCACCGCCAGCTGATCTTTGTGCAGATATTTCGCGGCGACGCGATTCACGTCGGCTGCCGTGACTTTTTTGATTTCCGCCTGATACTTGTCGAGCCAATCGGGAGGATATCCGTAATATTCGTAGGTCATGCGCTCACCCAGTATCTTGTCGGGCGAGTCGAGACGGAAGACAAAGGCGTTCAGAATGGAATCCTTGGCACGGCGGATCTCGTCTTCGCTGATCGGCTGCTTGCCGAGATTTTCAATGTCCTCGGCAGCCGCCCGGATCGACTCGATCGTGCTCTGGCTCTTGGTGCCGATCGCGATCTGCAGAATGCCGGGATGGCCGAAGTTGGTCCCGATGCCGCCGCCGACGGCGTACGCGAGTCCACGCTTGGTGCGAATGTCGTTGAACAGACGCGACGAGAATCCGCCGCCGAAGGCTTCGTTAAAAACGCTGATCGCGTAGTAATCGGGACTGTCGCGCGTGGTGCCGAGCGCGACCATCCGGATGTTGCTTTGGTTCACGTCTTCTTTGGGGATGAGATAGTACCCGGGCTTGGCGGGTGAAAACTGGACTTCATTTTTCGGAAGGGCTGGACCTCTCGGCCACGATTCGAATGCCGCGCGCAGACGCGATTCCATCGCTGCGGAATCAAAATCGCCGCTGATTCCGAGAATGATGTTGTTGGGGTGAACATATTTCGCGTGCCAGTCGAGTAGATCCTGTCGCGTGATGGCCGCGACGGTCGCATATTCCGAAACGCGCGCATAAGGATTGTCGGCACCGTAAGCCAGCTTGGTCGCTTCGCGATGCGCGATGCCACCCACCTGATCATTGCGGCGCGAGATCTCGTCGTCTGCCTCTTTTTGCGCGATCTCGATTTTGTCGGCTCGGAATTCCGGATTCCGCATAACATCGGCAAACACCTTGAAAACGTCGTCGAGATCGCCCTTGAGACAAGAGAAGCTGACCGTGGTGGAGTCCGAATCGCCGCCGGTTTCCACTTTCGCCGCGCGGACTTCCAGAAAATCATCGAGCTGATCGCCAGTTCGCGATTTCGTGCCCCCGGTGCGCCAGACTTCGCCGTAGATATCGACGAGGCCGATTTTGCTCGCCGCTTCGTTGATCGACCCTCCGCGAACGCGCGCCGTTCCATCGATGAGCGGTAATTCGTGGTCTTCTTGCAGAAAGATCACCATGCCGTTCGAGAGTTCAATGCGCTTGGGCTCCTGCGGCTTGAACGCCGGCAGCGGTGGAATGGGAATCTGTTTCCAACTGCTGGCTGGCTGAGACTCGACCTGGCCCAATGCTTGCGGCGGAATCGTCGACGCAAAGGCGAACAATGCCGCTACACCCAACATCGAGTTGGCGACCCGTACCTTGAAGCAGTGTGGTTTCATTGTCCGCCTCCCTGACCCGCGGAAGCCTTGGACGCATGTTCGGCTCCGCCCGGTGGGCCGGTTTCCGTCTCGATAATTCCCACCGTGCGGTTGGTGTCGACGAAGGTCTCGTTGGCCACCCGACGGATATCCGCCTTCGTGACCTGATCAATTCGCTCCACGGAACCGAATAATTCCCGCCAGTCGCCGTAACGCGTCTGGTAGGTCGCCAGCTGCATGGCGAGCCCTTCATTGTCGTCGAGGCCGCGAATCAGATTGGCCTTGGCGCGGGTCTTGATCATTTTCAGTTCGTCGTCGGAGATGTCTTCCTTTTTCAGACGATCGATTTCCGCGTGGATTGCATCAGCGACTTCCTGCGGCGTGTGACCGGGAAGCGGAAACGCATAGAAGGCGAACAGGTGCGGATATTTAATTCCCGGCAGACCACTGAATCCGGCGGAAAACGACGCGATTTTTTTGTCGCGCACCAGCGCGCGATAGAGGCGCGACGTTCGGCCTTCCGACATCAGATCCGTTATCGCGTCAAAGACCGCGTCATCTTTGCTGTGATAATCGGGCCGGTGATATCCCTCAAGATAGAGCGGCTGCGTGCGTTCTTTCAGCACCACCCTGCGCTCGGAATTCTGTGGAGGCTCGACGGTGGTGGTTTCGTCGGGATGCGGACGTGCGGGGATACGGCCGAAATATTTTTCCAGCATCGGAAGAGCCTGCGCGGCATGCACGTCGCCAGCAACCGCGACCACCATGTTCGAAGGCACGTAGTATTTGTCAAAGAAGTTTTGCGCGTCGGTGGCGGAGAACGAATTGAGATCGGCCATCCAGCCCACGGTCGGACGATGGTAGGGATGCGCCTCGAAGGCTTCAGCGGTGAACTGTTCGAGCAGGCGACCGATGGGATTGCTGTCGGTGCGCAGACGCCGCTCCTCAATCACCACGTTGCGTTCTTTGTAGAACTCACGCATTACGGGATGCAAGAATCGCTCCGACTCGAGATAGGCCCAGAGTTCCAGCCGATTTTCGGGCAGGGAATAGTGATATCCCGTTTCGTCGTAGCTGGTGAAGGCGTTTAGTCCCTCGCCGCCGTTTTCCTCGATGATTTTGCCGAATTCGTTTCCGACAACGTATTTGTTGGCTTCGTCAGCGGCCTCTTTCCAGGCCTTTTCCAGTTCTTTGAGCTTGGCCTCGTCCCGGCCCCCGGTTTTGTCGCGCTCCGCGATGTAAGCCGCATAGGCGACCTCGACTTTGGCGAGCGCTGGTTTTTCTGCTGCATGGTCCGTGGTGCCGATCTTGTCGGTGCCTTTGAAGGCCATGTGCTCGAACATGTGCGCAAGGCCGGTTTTTCCCATGGGATCTTGCACCGATCCCGCGTCGACCAGCGTGAAGAACGAGAAGACCGGAGCCTCGGAGCGCTCGCAGATCAGCAGTGTCAGGCCGTTGGGAAGCTTCTTCACCGTGATGCGCTTCTCGAACGAAGCGACATCCTGGGCGGAAACAACGACCGACAAAACCAAAAGAGCAAAAATAAGCCAGGGGGAACGCGAGCGACTTATCATAACGCCTCTCTTCGTGAATCTCCGCGTGGCTGCGGACTTTCCAGCTACACTCATTGGACGGACGAGTGGGGTAGAAGTCTGAAGCTACGCGGATAAGGAGACGATTGTCAAACAAGCTTGCCGCCCAGCAGGCGCGCCGGAGACGCACTGGCAGCGGTTTTATAGCAAAATGACTGAAGCGGAGAGCGCATGGATACCACCATCGAGGTGCAGGGCAGGCAACTCAAGCTGAGCAATCTGGAGAAGGTTCTATATCCTGCCGCGGGGTTTACCAAAAAGGACGTCATCGATTATTACGCGCGCGTCGCGCCGGCGATTCTGCCGCATTTGAAAGGAAGAGCGCTGACGCGCAAGCGATATCCGGATGGCGTTGACGGCGAGCCCTTCTTCGAAAAGAACGCGCCAATGCATCGGCCAGACTGGGTGAAGACGGTTCCAATCTGGAGCGAGGGCAATCGCCGCAACGTGAATTACATCTTGGCGGACGACTTGCCGACGCTGGTCTGGCTGGCGAATCTGGCGGCACTGGAACTGCATCCCTCGCTGGCTCTGGCGAAAGACGTCACTTCTCCGACTGAGCTCGTTTTCGATCTCGATCCCGGGCCACCGGCCAGCATCGTCGAGTGTTGCCAGGTGGCGTTCTGGCTGCGCGAGATTTTCGAGCATTTCGGGCTGGAGAGTTTTCCCAAGACTTCCGGCTCAAAGGGAATGCAGGTATACGTCCCGCTGAACACACCCGCCACCTTTGAGGAAACGAAAGCGTTTGCGCATGCGTTGGCGCGCCTGCTAGAGCACGATCATCCCGAGCAGGTCGTTTCTGACATGAAAAAACAACTGCGAACCGGCAAGGTGTTCGTCGACTGGAGTCAGAACGACGAACATAAAACGACGATCGCCGTGTATTCGTTGCGGGCGCGCCAGTATCCGACGGTTTCGACGCCGATTCGCTGGGACGAGGCCGAGCGCGCGTGGAAGAAAAAAGACGCGAACTTGCTGGCTTTCAAGTCTGATCAAACGATCGCGCGCTTCAAAGAGCTAGGCGATCTGTTTGCGCCGGTGCTGAAGCTGAAGCAGAGGCTGCCCCAATTAAGCGCAGAAGCGGTCACGAAAGATCAGGACGAGCCCCTCGGAGTCGCGGCGCAGAATGACGAGCGCAAACCGAAAAAGCTCGCCCAGAAGAAGGGAGCGAAGACTGTCAGGAACAGAGGCAGGGTATAATCTCCTGCCGATTTGCGGTTTTTTGGAAGGAACGGTTCTTCGCAACGAGCAAACCCATGGCGCAACTCTTTGCCGGAACTTCGGGGTGGGCGTATCCGAACTGGAAGCCTGCTTTCTATCCGCAACAGCTGGCGCAGAAGAAATTTCTTAGCCATTACGCCGCCCAACTCAACACCGTGGAAGTGAATTTCACGTTCCGGCAACTGGTGAAGGAAGCGACGATTCAGAACTGGCTGAAACAGACGCCGGAAAATTTTCGCTTCGCCGTGAAAGCGCATCAAGTGATCACGCACATCAAGCGGCTGAAGGCGACGGCAGATTTCGTGCCGCGCTTCCTGGCGACGATTGAACCGGTTGCGGCCGCAGGAAAACTTGCCGCCGTGCTGTTTCAGCTTCCGCCCAATCTGAAGTTTGACGCCGCATTGCTGCAGGAATTCCTGGAAACTTTGCCCCGCAAGGTGCCCGCCGCCTTTGAATTTCGCAACGAATCCTGGTTTGTCGACGTCACGTGGGACCTGTTGCGCTCGAAAGGTGTCGCCGTTTGCGTGGCGGAGACGGAGACGCGAACCACTCCGGATGTGGTGACCGCCGATTTTTCCTACTATCGATTTCGCAAACCCAGCTACACCCCCGAGGAGCGGCGCGCCATGCTGGAACGGACCGAACAGCATATCGCTGCCGGGCGCATCGTCTATGCTTATTTCAAGCACGAGGAGACGCCGGAAGGCGCGCTCTATGCGGCTGAGTTGCTGAAGAGTTCGAAGACTCTGCAATCGTCTTTGTAGGGTCGGATCAATCCGGGCGCATCCTTTTCGTCACTTTTCTCTGAGTCCGATGATGCGCATACTCAATCATTCTGCCGAGGGCGCATTTCGATGGTGATTCACGAATCCGGCGATCCCATTCTGACCAGCTTCCTGGATTATCTGCGGATTGAGAAGGGGCTCGCGTGTCTGTCGATCACCGCCTACGCGAGCGACATCGCGCAGTTCGGTGATTTTTTGCGTAAGAAGCAAAAAACATTGCTGTCGGCGCGCCGTGATGACGTTCGCAGCTTCCTCCAGCAACTGTTCTCGAACCAGGTGGATGGCCGAAGCGTGGGACGTAAACTTTCGGCTTTGCGGCATCTCTATCGCTATCTGTTGCTCGACAAAAAAGTCGAGCACGATCCCACGCTGAACATCGAGTCGCCAAAGCAGTGGAAGATTCTGCCCAAGTCGCTGGCGCGGGACGAAATCGAGGCGACGCTGGCCGCTCGCGTTTCTCCGAGTCAGGAAAAGAAATCAAAGTGCGCCGCCGCACTCGCCGTTCGCGATCGCGCCATGCTGGAAGTGTTCTATGCCGGGGCGCTGCGCGTTTCCGAGATCATCGCCGCCAAGCTGCAGGATCTGAAGCTCGAAGCCGGGTACATGCTGGTGCGCGGCAAGGGCGACAAGGAACGTGTGGTGCCGCTGGGAAGATCGGCGCAGGATGCGCTAAGGGAGTATCTGCGGGAGAGCCGACCTGTCTTGCTTGCAACGCAGGCCGCAAGACGAGGCCCCCACCTCTGGCAGAAGCGGCGAGAAGTGGGGCATCCCACCTTCAATGTGGAATCGGCAGGGGCGCTGCTTTTTATCGCGCGCGGAGGGCGGAAGCTGACGCGGCAGCGAGTGTGGCAGATGGTGAAAGCGGTGTCGGCCGCGTCCGGGTGCCATGCCTCGCCGCACATGCTGCGTCATTCATGCGCCACACACATGGTCGAAAATGGCGCAGACTTGCGCACCGTGCAAACCATCCTCGGCCACGCCGACATCTCGACGACCCAGGTTTATACGCACTTAGCTTTGGATCGGTTGCGCAGTGCTTATCAGAAACATCATCCGCGGGCGAAAGCAAGATGAGCCAGAGTGTGGAGGCACGCGAGAATCGGGGGAAACCAGATACGGTTGTTGGCCGAGCCACCGCTGATTTTGTCCGCCATCTGCGCGAGCGAAACGCGTCTCGGCATACGATCAAAGCCTACACCGGCGACTTGGCGGAATTTTCCGCCTACGCCGGCATCCGCGACTGGAAAACGATCGATCATGTCGTGATCCGCGGATTTCTGTCGCGCTTATACGACAAGGGGTTGAGCAAAGCCTCGGTTGCCCGATCACTGGCTGCGGTTCGATCGCTGTATCGGTGGCTCACGCGAGAAGGAGCAGTCGAACAGAATCCGGCGAAGCTGGTTGCCACGCCGAAACTGCCGAAGAAACTGCCGCGCGTGCCTACGATCGAAGAGATGAATTCCGTGCTCGACGGGCAGATGCCCGATACGGCGGCATTTCCCGAGCGCGACCGCCTGATGCTGGAACTGCTCTATGGATGCGGCATTCGCAACTCGGAGCTGACGGGAATCAATCTCGACGACATTCGCTTGAGCGCGGAGGCGATTCTGATTCGCGGCAAAGGCAAAAAAGAGCGCTACGTTCCCTTTGGAAAAGCCGCGAAACGTGTGCTCGTCGGGTATTTGCCCGGGCGAAAAAAAATTCTGGAAGAAATACACCGCAACACTGCGGCGCTTTTCATCAATCGCCGCGGTGGACGGCTCACGACGCGCAGCGTGGGACGAATCATCAAAAAAATCGCCGTCGCGAAGGGGCTTTCGCCCGACGTACATCCGCACACGCTGCGGCATGCGTTCGGCACCCACATGCTCGAAGAAGGGGCGGACCTGCGCGCGATCCAGGAATTGCTCGGCCACGAGCGATTGGCCACTACGCAACGCTATACGCAGCTTTCCATGAAGCATGTGCTGCACGTCTACGATCAGACGCATCCGCGCGCAAAGTAATTTCTTCCGATTATTACCACGGTAATTTTCCGCACCCGCATCCAGCATCGAGAATGTAAGAACGGGCGGTTTGTCTTGAATGCGCTCGCAGTCTTCGATCGTCAACTCCTTGCGGCGAGGTCACGGTGCGCAAGATCAATCCGGAGCTCTGGTTGTTGTTGTTCTTGGTGGTCATTGCTGCGGTTTTGAATTTTCTGGTCGCGTCGCAGCGGATGGCCCTAGTTTTCTATGTTCTGCCCACACTTTTTTCCGCTTATCACTTTGGACGCCGGCACGCCACGCTTACCGCTCTGGCCAGCATCGTGCTGGTCGTGCTGTTGATGTACATCAATCCAGGCGTGTTCGACCGCCACGTCGACCTGCCATTTGACGCGCGTTACTTCGATCTCGCCGTGTGGGGCGGCGTATTGATGATCGCGGGCTACGCGACCGGCACGCTGTACGAGCATAGTCAGAAATCGCTGCGCGAAATGGAAGAGGGTTACGACGCCATGCTGACGATCCTGCAGACGTTTCTTGCCAGCCAGAAATACAGCGCAACGCACGCCTACCGGATTTCATTGTGCGCGACGACGATTGCTGAAACTGCGGGGCTCGATCCGAAAAGCGTGGACGACATTCGCACCGCCGCTCTGCTTTTCAATTTGAAGGAACTTGGCATCACCAACGAGGTGCTGTGCAAGGCGGCGCAAGTTTCATCCGATGATCTGGCGAAGAAGAACCGCCGGGCAGCGGCTGCCGCCGCTGCGGTGTCGGCCAACGCGATCCGTCGCGCGATTCCCATTTTCCTGACTGAGCGGCGATTCCGGCAGACTGGTGGAAAGATCGAAGATGCGGAGCTCGAAGTGCAGATTCTCAGCCTCGCCGCTGAATACGAGGCGTTGATCAGCGGCGAGCGCGGCACGAAGATGTCTCCCGCGCAGGCCAGTCAGGAAGTGATTCGCCGCTCGAGCGGGCGCTACGACTCCCTCATTCTCGATGGCTTCGCCAAAGCCTTCACGCAGAATGCGGCCGGCGCAAACGCCTGAGGGGATCAGCCATTCCTCCGCAGATCTTCCCACATTTCCACGATCTTCGATTTGAGATCCGCCGTGAGTTTCGCGTAGGCGTCCTCCGATGCCTCAGACTCCGGCGGAGGAAAAATGGGCTTGCCGAAAGTCATCTTCAAGGGCGCAAATTTCTGAATGAATTTCCTGCCGCGGGGCCATGCTTGGTAAAAACCGTCGATGGCGACCGGCACGATCGGCACCTGCATGTGAATCGAAAGAATGGCCGTACCTTTCTTGAAAATGCGTGGCGTGCCATCAATCGAGCGCTCGCCTTCGGGATAGAGCACCAACACGCGGCCGTGACGCAGGCCGAATGCGCCGGCGCGCATCGCCGGAACGAGGTTGGCGTCGGGATCAAGCACCAGCACCCGTATCCAGCGCGCCAGCCGTCGCATAAATCCCTGGCCGAAGACGTCGCTGGTTCCTACTGCGAATGAATTGCGCAGTATTTCCCGCGGCACGACGCCAGCCAGAACGACCGGATCGAGATAGCTTTGGTGATTCGACGAGACAATGAACGGTCCGTGCGCGGGCAGGTTCTCGAGTCCGGCGACGCGAAGGTGAAACAAATCGCGCGCCAGCAAATCGATCAACCGCGACACGGGATACCAGAACGTGCTGAACCCCGGCGCCTCTCTCGCCAGCGCGAGCACCTCGGGATCTGTTGGTTGTTCGGCGAGGATTGCTTTCCATCCGGAAAACGGCGCACGTTCGGTTGTGTCTCCGGCCGCCGCGCTGCTCAGCACCGCATCGACCAGATCGCGAACGGTGTAGATCTCCGCCAGCCTCGATTCTTCGACGTGGCCTCCGAGCTCCTGCTCGAGCTGGCTCATAACTTCGATGCGCTGCATGGAATCGAGCCCGAGATCGAGTTCCAGGTTGTGCGAGGGACGAATGCTGGCGGAAGCATGAGGCGCGTGCGGACGCAGAATCTTGAGCGCGCGCTGGACCTCAGATCGGGCCAACCACGCGGATTCGTCCGGCGTAAGTGGCTTCTCGGGCGAGATGCCTGGCTCGTCCCCGAGCTTGTTCCCTTGATTCGCCTCCACACGCTTGTCGACTTCGTAACGTTTGATTTTGCGCGTGGTCGTGCGCGGCAAATCCTCTTGCCAGATTTCATAGCTGCCGATGCGTTTGGTCGAAGGAAGCTGCTGCGACAGGGTTTCGATGTCGAAGCGGATCACTTCCTTCGCGTTGACAACTTTTCGCTGGCGCAGAACGTCGAAGTTCGGAACGATCACTGCATGGATGCGGTCCTCGCCGGCCCTACCCTCCAGCCCAAGTACGGCGAGTTCCTTGATGAAAGGCGATTTCAGATAGTGGGCTTCGATTTCCTCCGGATAAACGTTCTTGCCATTGCTGAGGATGATGACTTCTTTCAGACGTCCGGTGAGAAACAGATTGCCATGCGAGTCGAAGTAGCCGAGATCGCCCGTGTAAAACCAACCATCGCGAATCGCCGCAGCCGTTGCATCGGGACGATTCCAATATCCCTTCATGACAACTGCGCCGCGGATCGTGAGCTCGCCGATCGGCGGTCCTTCTTCTTGCGGCTGCGGATTCACGATCCTGGCTTCAATGCCTTTCATGGCTTTGCCCACCGAGCCGATCACGTTGTGGCCTGGAAAATTCACGAAAATTGCGGCCGTGGTTTCTGTCAAACCGTAGCCTTGGAGAATGTCGATCCCTAAATCCTGAAAGGCGGTGGCGACGGCGGGATCAAAGCGCGATCCGCCGGTGAAGAAGAAGCGCATCTTCCGACCAAGCGTGCGATGCACCTCGCGAAACAGGATCGGGCCGGCGTTGATTCCAATCTTGCGCAACACGCGGTTCAGAGACATCAGAGCCGCAAAAATGCTTCTGGTGAGT
>JASHRE010000248.1 GCA_030037515.1 Candidatus Sulfotelmatobacter sp. | reverse complement strand
CGCTAGCATTGCACGAACCTTTTAAGCATAGAGTACCAAGGCCGTTGCGAACCTCAAACGAAGGCTGGTTCTATCATGACCAACAAAGTTATCGTCCTCAGCACCTGCGGCTCGGAAGAAGAAGCGGCAAAAATCGCTCAACACTTGGTCGGGAATCGCCTGGCGGCCTGCGTCAACGTGATCCCTCAGGTCAAGTCCATCTATCGATGGCAAGAGAAAGTAGAATCAGCACAGGAATGGCTGTTGCTAGTGAAAACCACGACTGAAAGATTCGCGCTGGTCCGCACTGAAATTCGCGGACTGCATTCCTACGAACTTCCGGAATGCGTTGCCATTCCAATCGACGACGGCAGTGCGGCATATCTGCAATGGATCGAAGACAACGTGAAATAGGCCCACAAAAAGCTCAGGCTTTTCGCCCACGCAAATTCAAGCGCCAATAATCCAGCGAAAACGGCGGATCGTCGTGCGCGGCCTGCTCCGTGAGTCTGGCCATGAACCGCCTGCGCTCGAATTCACCTGGAATATTTTCCAGATGACGCCGAAGGATGATATTTCGGACGAATTCGCCGTAATGCTCCGCGCTATCCAGGAAGGTCAACGCCGGCTCGACCGAGGTCTCCACATCAATGAAGCCCGCGTGGCATAACGTTTCTGCCGCGCTTTCGGCGTCCTGAAATAGCCAGGGCTCGCGAAAATCAGCGAAGTAAGCCGCGAATTCGCGCGACGCGGCGAGCGAGTTCGCCCGCGTCCGCACGCGCGTGATGTTCGGTCCGCCTCCACATTGCGCTTCCAGCCAGCCTCCCGGAACAAGTGCGTGGTACAGACCTGCAAACAACCGATCGTGATCGAGCACCCAATGAAACGCCGCCGTGCTGACGATGCCGTCGAATACATTGTCGAAAGGCAGGTGCAAGAGATCGCAATGGGCGAGGCTCACGCGCGATTCGAACCTCGCCAAATGCTCGCGCGCCAAGCGCAGCATGTTCCCGGAAAGATCTATTCCAATCACGCGGCCCTTCGGCAAGGCCTCCAGAAGTTCAGCGGTCAGTCGACCGGTGCCGCAACCGGCGTCGAGAACGACTTCACTTCCGCGAAGCCGAAGCCGAGACAAAACCTTCTTCCCCCAACCGACTTGTGGCTTGGAGAGGCGGTGATAGGCGGTGGAATTCCATTCGCGGGACATGGGACTTGTACGGTGTGACATTACGTGTTTCGTCCGACCCTGCACAATTATCCCGGTGAATCCGGGGACACAAGAATTAGATGTCACATCGCGTTCAGCGCCTGATCGAGGTCTTCGAGAATGTCGTCGATATTTTCGATCCCCACCGAAATGCGCACCATCCCATCGGTGATCCCGATCTCGCGCCGCTTCTTCTCGCCCAGCCCCCCGTGCGTCATGGTGGCCGGATGCGAGATCAGCGTCTCGACTCCTCCGAGCGATTCGCCGAAAGAACACAGGTGCACTTTCTTCAGCATTTTGTTGGCGTTCTTCAGCGATCCGGTTTCAAAGGTGATCATCGATCCGAAGCCGGACATCTGACGCTTGGCCAGCGCATGCTCGGGATGATCGATTAGTCCGGGATATAAGACAGACTGCACTTTTTTGTGCCCGTTGAGAAAATCTGCGACCGCACGCCCGTTGCGATCGTGAATTTCCATACGCGCGGCGAGCGTCTTCACTCCTCGCAAAACCAGAAAACATTCAAACGGAGACAGAATCGCGCCCGAGGCCTTTTGCAGAAATGCAAGCTTGTCGGCATGCTCCTGCGTCCCGCAGACGACGACTCCGCCCAATCCGTCGCTGTGGCCATTGAGAAATTTTGTCGTCGAGTGCACGACCAGATCCGCTCCCATGGCGAGCGGCTGCTGAAAATACGGCGACATGAACGTATTGTCGACGACCAGACGGACTTTCTTGCGCCGGCAGATTTCGCTGATTGCGGTGAGATCGCTAAGACGCATCAAGGGATTGGTCGGTGTCTCGACATAGACCACGCGCGTGTTCTTGCGAATCGCTTTCTCGACATTCTCCGCGCGCGTGGTGTCGATGTAAGAAAATTCCAGCCCGAACCCCGACATCACCTGATTGAACAGCCGCGGCGTGCCTCCGTAGAGATCGTTGCCGCAGACAAGATGATCGCCGGATTTCAGCATGCTCACGAGCGCATGAATCGCTGCCATGCCGCTGGCGAAAACGCGGGCGGCCACTCCCGCTTCGAGCGCGGCAAGGTTTTCCTCCAGGCGCGTGCGCGTGGGATTGCTGGCGCGCGAATATTCATAGCCTTTGTTTTCGCCGATCCCTTGCTGCACGTACGTTGATGTTGGATAGATAGGAACCGCGACCGCTCCGGTCAGGGGATCGGGTTCTTGTCCGGCATGAATGGCGAGCGTGGCGAAACCAGGCTTCTCTTTCATCTCGAGTGAATGGTACAAGCTATCAAGCCATCTCGTAAGTGGCGTTGGGACGGCACCACTTCAGTCGTGCCGCTCAGGCAGAAAAAATCCGGGCTTTAGCCCCTGAGGGAACGGCAGTTTAACTCTTCGGTTCGTGATGAGTGGCTAGACGTCTTTCTAAATTCCACCTTCAAATATTTTCTTCGACAAGTAGCGCTCTGCAGAGTCGGGAACAATGGTTACGACGCGTTTTTCC
>JASHRE010000025.1 GCA_030037515.1 Candidatus Sulfotelmatobacter sp. | reverse complement strand
ACCCCGAGCTGGACGAAAAGTTTGGGCATCGGTAGTATCGACGCATCGGATTGCGTGTCCGCTGCGCTCTGTTGTGTCAATTGGAAGTGATTGTCGCTCAATAAATTGCCAGTTCCGGCGAAAAACTCCGCCCGATTTCTGCCCAACTTGTTCACGGGGACTAATTTTCACTGGGACTAACGACATGCGCGGGGCCTTCGGCAGCAGAAGGAACTTCGAGGCGGCAGTAGATTGAAGTGGAAGCGGCGATCCGCTTTTACACGATCGTCCATTCAGGAGTCATCAAGGATGGGTCGGCCGCTTCAAGGCATGTGCTAGGCGAGGGAAACCGGAGGCCGGGACCTCCATGCAGACTAAGTTAGCAACTTTCCTCAAGGAAGAAGGTTAAGGATGCTCATGCCCGGTGGCACTTACTCGAAATTCCGCACGGCAGCGGTTGGTCTCACCCCCGTTCAAATCCTCTTTACCTCAATCCGTGATCCCTGTTCCGAATCCGGTGTGACGGGCGGCACCATCCGAGCTTGCGTGTTTCCAACGAACGGTTATTGGCATCGATAGACGACACAACTGACTGCCTGTTCGGTTTCGGACATCTCAGGCCAGCGGTGGACATCTACAGAGACAGTTGGTCCGTCAACCGCGTTCTCTGGTCCTGCACCGTCAAAGGGTTACGTTCGGCACGAGAATGGTGAAAGTCTTGCTGCGGAACCGCCGACGCGAGGTCCCAGAGTGGGAGGACAAACCTGAACATGCGCGGGGTCGTCCAAGATCTTCGCTACGCCTGGCGGCAGTTGCGCAAGAACCTGGGATTCACCGCCAGCGCGGTGGTTGCGCTCGCATTAGGAATCGGCGGGACGACAGTCATCTTTAGCGTCGTTTACGCTGCGCTACTTCAGCCGCTCCCTTACGTGGAAAGCCAGCGTCTGGTTACAGTGCACGTTGATGACGCACATAAGCGCGGACAGGGAAGAAATTATTTTCTGACCACAGATTTTCTGGAAATGCAGCGCCAGAACCATGTTTTTGATGAAGTCATTGGGGTCCACCCGCGAGATGCAGTGCTGACCCGCACCGCAAACCCGGAACGTTTTGACTGTGCGCTTGTTACTGCCAACACTTTTTCGGTGCTCGGTGTGCCCCCCCTCTTCGGCAGGACACCTACCGTCGAAGATGTGAAGCCTGATTCACCCCGTGTGGTCGTTCTAAGCTATAAAGTCTTCGAGCGCGATTTCGGCAAAGACCCGACTGTGGTCGGTAGAACCATCGTTCTGGATGATCAGCCTGCGACGGTGGTCGCTGTCATGCCCCCGCGTTTTGCGTGGTGGAACGGAGATATTTGGATACCAGTTGCCCTCAATCGCGTCGCCGGGAACATGTATGACCGAACATTCTGGCTCTATGGCCGGCTCAAGCTGGGTGTTTCCATAGGACAGGCTACCGCCGACCTAGACCTCATTCTCAAGCAACTCGCGTCATCATCTCCGCGAGACTATCCGCAATCGCCCTCCGCAGAACTGGAGACCTATGCGGATTCCATCGTGTCGAGCTTCCGTCGCACGTTGGTTCTGCTGTTGGGTGGAGTTTGTGTGTTGCTGCTTATTGCTTGCGGCAACGTCGCAGGCCTGCTTTTGGCTAGAGCAACAGCACGGGAGCGAGAGATCGCCATCAGATCCGTCCTGGGTGCAAGTCACCGTAGACTGGTTCGACAATTACTGGTGGAAAGCGCGGTCCTATCCATCGCTGGAGCACTAGGTGCGCTGGGACTGGCGTCCGTAGCCACGAGAGCCGCGGCCACCGTCATTCCTCCGGGTCGGATTCCGATTGAAGCGGTGATTCGTCTCAATCTTCCCGTATTTTTCTGGACATTGTCAGTTTCAGTTATTTCGTTGGTTTTCTTTGGTCTCCTTCCCGCGCTGCACACTGCTAAGTCCGATTTGAACGAACCGCTCAGGACAGGGACAAGGACACTAAGTGGCAGTTTGAGAGGACGGAAACTGCAGCGTCTTTTTGTCATCTCGCAAATCGCAATGTCAGTTGTTCTTGCGCTAGGAGCGGGACTGGTAGTGCGAACCTTTGTGGCACTCAAAGAAGTCAAGCTCGGATTCGATCCAGATCACGTGCTCAGTTTTCGAATTGTCCTGCCAGATCAGAACTACGCAACAGCGGGACAGAAGGCACAATTCTTTGGCAGCCTTCTGCCAGAGCTGCGTGCCTTGCCAGGCGTTTCGTCGGTAACTGAGACCAGCACTCTACCACCTTATGGCGGCATTCCGGCCGGGGTTGAGGTCCGTGGATACCCGGAGGAGAACCCTCCAGGGGCGCTACTCTATCTCATCAGCGAGCAATATTTTGATGTACTGAATGTTCCACTGTTGGAGGGAAGGCCTCTTTCCCAGCAGGAAGCCTTTAATGCAAAGAAAGTGGCGATTATAAATCGAACCTTCGCGCGTCAATACTTCGGAGCTATTGATCCATTAGGCAAGATGGTGAAATTTGGATTCCTTGAGAGAGTCCCAGAGAAAATCGATGCCTGGTTTGAGATTGTCGGAGTGGTGGCGGACCAGAAAAACCAAGGTCTGGAGGAGCCCGCCCATCCCGCGGTGTACATTCCGTTCACCATAACCGGATTCGGAAATCGGGGAGTTTTACTACGAACACGCGGAGAACCCCATACCCTTTCGTTTTCGAGTATTCAAGCCAAACTGCAGGCCATTGATGGCAGCCTTGTCACAGAATCGTACGGATCTCTGCGCGAGTCTATATCGGCCACGTCGTTGTCCCAGCCCCGCTTTTTGCTGACGCTACTCATTATCTTTTCAAGTGCTGGTCTCACCCTCGTGAGTATCGGCGTGTATGGCCTGATCTCCTACACTGTCGAGCGACAAACCCAGGAAATCGGACTTCGCCTCGCGCTTGGTGCGCACCGTCGAGGAATCCTTCAACGGGTGGTCGGTGAGGCGTTGGCTCTAACGGGAGTAGGCGTGGTGGCTGGCACAATTGGAGGCTTGGCCGTGAGCCGCACGATGTCCAGCGTGTTGTACGGAGTCCGATCGAACGATCCCGTTACGCTTGCCTCTGTTACTGTGCTCGTCGTCATTGTGGCGTTCTCGGCTAGTTTTATTCCCGCCCGCCGAGCGACGAAGGTCGATCCCATGGCGGCACTGCGCTACGAGTGAGGAGTCACCATGACGGGATTCTTGCAGGATCTTCGTTTCGCATTGCGTCAGCTGCGGAAGAGTCTCGGATTCACTGCAGTTGCCGTGCTAACGCTCGCGCTAGGCATGGGCGCCAATAGCGCGATTTTCAGCGTGATTGAAGCGGTCATATTGAGAGACTTGCCCTACCACGATTCGGCGCGATTGATTCTGCTCGCCGATGCCGATGATCAGGAGAATGGCGGCTTCCTCTACGAGGACTTCGCTCCCTTCCGGGCACAGGCCCGCAGCTTTGAAGACCTGGCGATCTATTATCGCGACAGTGGCTATTCCCGGGCCGTGCTGAACGCCGAGGGCGAGCCCGAGCAAATGCAGGGCGCCTGGGTTTCGGCCAACCTCATTCCGCTGATGGGAGTTCCGCCGCAGCTCGGCCGCACGTTCACGGCGGAGGAGCAGGAGCGAGAGGAACGCGTCGTGGTACTGAGTCACGGGTTTTGGAAGCGGCGCTTCGGCAGTGCCCGCGACGTTTTGGGCGAGTCGCTCTCCATCAATGGAGCGGAATTCCAGATCATCGGCGTCATGCCGGAGAGGTTTCAATTTCCGGCACGCGACCAGACGTTCTGGGCACCGATCACGACCAATGCGTACTGGGATGATCCGGCGCTTGGCAGAAACCTCGATCGCGGTTCCGCAGCCGCGAACTACTCACGGTTCTTCTTTGAACGCTGGCAGGTAATTGGCAGGCTACGGCGCGGCGTCACGCCGGCTCAGGCGCAGAGGGAAAGCGAAACGCTGCTGCAGCGATTGGCGCAGTCGGAGCCCGACAAGTTTCGAATGGCGGCCCTCCACCTGATGCCGCTGCGGGTGCAACTGAGCGGCAATATTCGGCTGGCGTTGAACCTGTTGTTCGTCGCTGTCTTCTGCGTGCTCTTGATCGCCTGCACCAACGTCGCGAACCTGATGCTGGCGCGCGGCGCCAAGAGGGAACGCGAGATGGCGATCCGCGCGGCGCTCGGCGCGCACCGCGGAAGACTGGTGCGGCAACTGCTCACCGAAGGATTCCTACTCTCCCTAATCGCCGCCGCGCTCGCGCTGGTGCTGGCTTATGGCAGTGTGCACGTGCTGGTTGCGTCGGCGCCCGCCGACATTCCGCGCCTGGAGCAGGCGGGAATCAGCAGGCCCGTGTTGGCATTCACATTTCTGCTTTCGGTGCTCACGACGGTGCTTTTTGGAGTCGGTCCCGCCATCCAATTCTCAGGAGGCAACGCGCCAGAAGGCCTCGGTACGAATACGCGTGGGTCGACTGCATCCCGCGCGCTCCGGCGCGCCCACAACGTGCTGGTGGTAACGGAGTTCGCGGTGGCGCTCGTGCTCCTCACGGGCGCGGGCTTGTTGCTGCGCAGCTTCCTGGCGGTGGAAGCCGTCGATCCCGGCTTCGAGCCACGTCATGTGCTCACGCTGCACATGACTCTCCCTGAAGCCGCCCCGGCACGGCTGATGGCACTACACCAACAGGTGCTGGAACGCCTGCGGACGCTGCCGGGAGTGGAGGCTGTGGGAGCGATCAATGACCTCTTCGAGCTTGGACCGCCCAATCTCCTGGGGTTGCGTGCGATCGAAGGACGGCAAACTGACTCGAAAGATCAGTCGGCACCCCTGAGCTGGAAGACCGTGAGCGCCGATTATTTTCAAGCGATCGGCAGCACTCTGCTGAAAGGGCGGTATTTCGCGGACCGAGATACTGCCGTGTCACCCCTGGTCGCCATTATTGACGAGAGCATGGCGCGGCGGTATTGGCCTAATCAGGATCCGATTGGCGCGCACATCAAGGGCCAGGATGCGCGCGGGCAGAACGATGAATGGGTCACGATTATTGGAGTGGTGGGCAACATGCATCGCAGCGGTCTGGAATATGCTCCCACTCCGCATGTGTTCGAGTGGTATCGGCAGGCAGGCGCGAACATTACGGAAGACCTAGTCGTGCGGGCGGCGGGCGACCCGCGCGCACTGTCCGCCAATCTACGCAGCGCGGTTCGAGCGGAAGATTCGACGGCAGTCCTCTCGCGGGTAAGCACCGTCGAGGACCTGCTGTCCGATCAACTCGCACCCCGCCGTTTCCAGACCTGGCTCTTCGGCCTGTTCTCAGCGTTGGCGCTGCTCCTGGCTACGATCGGGATTTACGGAGTGATGCATTATTCGGTCACGCAGCGCACGCACGAGATTGGTGTTCGGATGGCGCTCGGCGCACGCCCGTCAGAGATCCTGCGTCTCGTCGAAGGCGAGGGTCTGCGGTTGGCAGTCGGCGGCGTCGTGCTCGGTGGAATCGGCGCGCTGTGGTTGACACCGCTGATCTCCAGCCTGCTGTTCGCGGTTAGACCCGCCGATCCGCTTACCTTCCTCGCGGTGGTGAGCATACTGGTCGCGGCTGCGCTCGTAGCCTCCTACATTCCCGCGCGACGCGCAGCGAAGGTCGATCCCATGGCGGCTCTTCGCCACGAGTAACCAGTCACCGCCAAAAGCTAGCGTATTCCGATTTTTACGAGTCGATCAGGAATGGATTTTAGAGCCAAGTGATCGCTCTACCCTATCGTCACGTCGGGAGACGTTCTAACTAACTGTACCGCGCAAATCTGATTTAACGATTTAACTATATGCCCCTCCACTGCCGGCACATGGGTCCTGGAATTTTGACTACAAAGACGATTTGTTCCTGATTCTCGAGAACGGTCCATCAACCGAAATTCCCACGCTGCGTACCCACTTGCCGCGATTCAACGGAAGCGTCGGATCATGAGTCTGTGATGTTCTGAACGGTAGAGACCTATTACATACATGATGGTCTTGACTTTAGTCGAGTAGATTACCTGCCTGATTCGCAGCACCGGGTAGCCCTGCTTCACCTCCAGCAATTCCGCCACTCGGCCTTCTGCGGCTGTCGCGTCGACTTCTTCATCCGCGTAGGCGAGTTCCACGCCGTGCTCGTGCTCCAACGTCGCGAACAGAGAAGCCCTGCCTAGGGGGGCATTCACGACCTGAGCAAAATCTGCAGCCGGCAAATGACATGTTTCGAGTGCAAACGGCTCTTCGCCAGTGAGACGCAATCGCTCGATCTTGACCAGCGCGCTGGTTGGCGGCAGACCAAGTCTCGCAGCAACCTCGGGTTCGCTGTCGATGATTTTCGACAGCAGCACCCGCGAGCGCGGCGTCAGCCCGCGGCTGGACATGTGTTCGCTGTAGCTCATCAGTTTGTTGAAATGGATCTTCGGAGCTGCCACGAACGTGCCGGAGCCGCGTCGACGCTCGACCAGTCCTTCGCGCTCTAAACCCACGAGAGCATGTCGGGCGGTCATCAGGCTCACTTTATGGATTTTGGCAAGTTCGCGCTCTGAGGGAACGGTATCCCCAGGGCGCAGATGTGCCAACTCGATGCGTTTGCGGATCGCGTTCTGAATGCGCTGGTATGCCGGTGTGCCGTTGCGATGATTGCTCGACATAGATCGGAATCTCTAAGAAATAGCTGTTGTTTGGAAACCCGCAACCGTCGATTTCCTCCCGCGACCTCTAAATCGATTTTTCGCGCCTCCCTGTAACACTATATAGTTCACGGAATGAAGGCGCATATCGATCCGATCTGCCAGGCTTCCCAGCAATTGGGTCCGACCTCCCCCAATTGCTATAGTGCACTTACATCGAGGGAAAGTAGCGTTCTCTACGAAATGGTGTAAAGCCATATTGTAGCGTCGAGCTAAAACCATGAAAATAAAGATTGTTAGTGACAATGATCGCAATTATTAGCAGCGACGGAATGCAGTGCTCATGTCCTACCACAAACCCTCTTCTGAACCGTGATATAGAGTTTTTGGGAATTTGTCCACAGAAAAATGAGTCCCACGATATTTTTTTCTTGACGAGCATGTTCGCGATGCTATATAGCGTACTGTCGAATTTATTTATCGGGCTGATTCGCACGGCAAAATTGCCAATGCGTCAAGGAGGGTTGTGCTATGAGAAAGCCGGTGTGGAAATTGACGGTTCTTCTCCTTGCGGTGGGGCTCGCGGGTGCAATGGTTCCTACCTGGGCCCAGGAAGTGACGGCTGGAATTGTAGGGACGGTCACCGATCCAAGTGGTGCGCCAATCGCCGGAGCGACCGCGACCGCGACCGATACCGAGCGCGGAACGACCTGGACCGCACAAACGAATTCAAGCGGTGCTTACAACATCCCGCGTGTTCCAGTCGGAACCTACACAGTCAAAGTCACTGCGTCAGGCTTTCAAACAGCGGTGCAACCTCCCTTTACCTTGACCCTCAATCAAACCGCGCGTGTCGATCTGAAGATGCAAGTCGGCAAAGTCACTGAAACGGTCGAAGTGAGCGGCGCCGCACCGATCCTGCAGACGGAGAGCGTCGACGTTAGCACGCTGATTGACGCCAATACGAACGTCAGCCTGCCGCTTGCGTCGCGCAACTACCTGCAGTTGACTCTGCTCGCTCCGGGCTCGACCTCCGTCGATCCCGACGGCATGCGGCAGCCGCAGAGCATGCCCAGCGCCGATCGCCCCTACATTAATGGAAATCGCGAGCAGGCGAACGAGTACTTGATCGACGGAATCCTCAACAGCGAAGACAAAAACAACGAAGTCGGCTATACGCCGGGGATTGATGCGATCCAAGAGTTCAACCTGATCACGCAGAACGCGTCGGCCGAGTTCGGGAATTATCAGGGTGGGATCGTTAGTGCCAGCATCAAATCCGGTACCAATAGCTTTCACGGCGATTTATTTGAGTTCTTTCGCAACGATGCACTCGACGCCAACTTGGCTTCGGCCGGATGGACCCGCGGCGTGGAGCCCCCGGGAACAATTGGATTCGACTCGCAAGGCGTCGCACTGAAACCGGAACTTCGCTACAACCAGTTTGGCGGAACAATTGGCGGACCGATTGTTAAGAACAAGTTGTTTTTCTTTGCCGATTACCAGGCGCAGCGTTTGGTCAATGCTGGCCCAACGGGTGCGCAAGTGCTAACTTCGCAAGCGCGCACGGGAGATTTCGGCCAGCTTTGCACCGGCTTCGGTGGGACATTCAACAGTTCCGGCGTATGCACCGGAGTGCCTTCGAGTGTCACAACAATCACTCAGCTTGTTTATCCCAACGGTCCTAACGCTGGACAGCCCATTCCGAATAATAACCTCGCCAATGCTGGTTACACCATCGATCCGGTCGCTCAGAACATCTTCAACGACACCAAGTACTATCCGCTGCCGGCGGTCAACACTCTCACCGCTAATAACCTCTTCTATAACAGCGGCAATGATCTAAATAACAACCAGGGTGATCTGAAAGTTGATTACGTCGCCTCACAGAATGATCACTTGTTTGCCCGCTGGTCGCAGATGGATCTCGTGCAGCCAACCTTCACAGGCTGCGTTTTCTGCAATGCGGGGGCCGGGGAAGGAAGCGACGAACCAGTTAACAACGTCGCCGTCGATTGGACGCGATCCATTAGCGCGAATCTGCTCAACGAAGCCCGAGTCGGATACAACCACGTTCGGTACAACCAGCGTCTGACGCCGACTTCTTCTCTGGGCGATATCAGCGAGCAGCTTGGTATCTCTGGCGGCAACGCACAGGCTCCGGGGTTGGTGGAGTTGAACATTACTGGCAGCAACGGAGGAAGCGCGTCCCTGGGCCTCGAAAATCTGATCCAGGAATTCCATGATGGCCAGATCCAGTACGAAGACAACCTCATTTGGACTCGTGGTCGCCATCAGTTTAAAACCGGCTTCCAATTCGTCCGCGAGCAACAGAATTACATTTACGCCGGAAATGACGGCATACTCGGCACTCTGAGCATCGCCACTGCCACCGGGTCGGGATTGGCCGATTTTTGGTTAGGCAACGTCGCTGGTGGAACGGGTTCACCGCGTGATTTCGGCGGCCAGGTGGGCCAGCCGGCGGAACTTCGAGGCAATGTGTTTGGCGCTTTTGGGCAGGATGATTGGCGTGTAACCAACACACTCACTTTGAACTTAGGACTGCGCTTCGAGGATCACACGCCCATGGCCGAAATTGACAATCGTGCCGTTAACTTCGGCCTTTACACCGGCACCATCTACACGGCGACCGGCGTCGATGGAACGACCAAATTCCCGAATCAGGCGCTCTATTACAACTACACAGGCATTGGTGACTGGCAGCCTAGGGTCGGTGTCTCCTGGGCTCCCGCCGGCCTGGGAGGAAAAACCGTATTCCGCGGCGGATTTGGCATCTCCGAGTTTATGGAAGGCGGCGGCAGCAACGAAGAACTCAATATGAATCTGCCCTTCGGCGTTCTAGAACAATACGCTGCGGGAGGCATCGGAACGCTCTCCAACGGATTTGGCGGCTCTAGCAGCGCGGCGTCGTGCCCCCAAGGCATTGTTTTCAGTTGCTACGCGGGGAACCGAATCCGCGTGTTTGATCAGCATTTTAAGCCCGCGATGATCGATCAGTGGAACCTTACCATTCAGCATCAGTTCACCAACACCTTGACCGCCCAGATCGGATATGTCGGCGAACGGGGAGCGCACTTGCTGAACTTTGAAGATATCGCGCAGTCGATTCCACTGGATGCTTCAGGCAAAATTGCCGGTGCGGGCGACCCCATCGTGAACGTTACGCCGGGTCCGTTCCTGGGCGGAGGAACGCCTGGGTCTCTCTACCTCGCAGACAACGTTAACTTCGGGGGTACCGAGACCTTGGCTGGAACTAACATGTCGAATTCGGATCAGAAATACAACGCCCTGCAAGCGGTCCTGCAAAAGAGAATGGGGACCGGTCTCGAGGGCCAGGTCGCTTACACCTGGTCAAAATGCATGAGCAACTCTCCGGGATATTTCGGTACCGGCTGGGGCAGCACGAATGCCATGAGCTCCGGT
>JASHRE010000247.1 GCA_030037515.1 Candidatus Sulfotelmatobacter sp. | reverse complement strand
GAAGTGAATCTCCGTGCCGATTACCGCTACAATCCCCTGTACAACGACCTCGATGCATACGCACTGGCTTACAACATCGCTTCGCTTCTGAACAACCTGTTCGGTAAAGGCAAAGAGCCATTCTGGCAGCAGGCCTACACGAACCTCGTCAAGTTCATCATCCAGCTGCACAAGGTCGCCTACGACTATGTGACCCTGTTCGATGTCTATGAATGTGCCATTAATCCCGAACTGCTCGAAAGGCGGCTTCGGGCAGCCGAACAACGGCTCCAGGTCCGACGCTATTTTGTCATTCCGGCGCCGGCATTCCTCGATTATCCGGAGCTGGAAGGCTTCGGCTTTGAGGGAGACGGGGAGACGGAAACGTACAAGGCTCCCGAGTCTCAAGCATTGGAAGAAGTTCTGCGCGCGGCTCACATCGACTACGACTGCCAGATGGAAACCGGAGCGTTGCTCGCCGACCCGCTCAAGCAGGAGATGCTCGACGCCGTGAAGCGCTGGTTCTACCAGGACTGGCGGCGCATTGAGAATAAGCTCCGCACTTCGATCGTCGAAGGCATTTCGGTCTTTCTTTCCCTGTTTGATGACAACCCGCTGGTCAAACGCACCTTCTGCCCGCCCAAGGAATGCTATGACCCGACGCTCAATGCCGACGGTCGCTACGGGACACCTCTGCCGCCTTTCTCCCAGTTGATCGAAGGCGGGAAAGTCTGTGCCTTGAATTTTCCCGTGTCGCTCAATCCCGGCCTTGGCAAGGCGATCGGCGTCATGATGAAGCTCGACTTCCAGCGCGCCGTCCTCGATCGCATTCCAAAGATCGAAAATAATACGGGCCAGTACTTCCGCCAGGTGTTTTTCATCTGTGACGAATACCAGCATTTCGCTACCGTGGGCGAAAACGACCCAAGCGGAGACGAGAAGTTCTTTGCCCTTTCCCGCCAGCCGAAGTGCATTCCCATCGTCGCCACGCAGAGCATCAGTTCTCTGCGGTCGACCCTGCCGGGCGAGACCTGGAGGACGCTGCTTCAGACGTTTCGCACGAAGATCTTTCTGGCCCTTTCCGACGAGTTCTCGGCCAAGGTGGCAAGTGAACTCTGCGGCAGGGAAGACCAATGGAAGGTCAACTACAACATCTCCGAAAGCGGACATGACGCGCGAGTAAGCCTTTGGACTGGGAAGGCACTGGCCCATAAGGCCAATGTCAGCACCTCGAAGAGCTACAACACGCTGAACGAGCTCCGTTTCGACTTCAAGACCTTCACCGAACTGAAGAACGCACAATCGGTCGCTCTCGTCTACGATGGCGTCAATCCGCGGCCGCCCACCTTCATGTACCTCAAGCCGTACTACAACGACGTTAACAAGTCCTACTTCGAGCAACTGGCTGAGGGAGAAATCTAATGGCGACGACGGGCTTCGAGCTGATCCTGCCCTTCCTCCGTCCGATTGAGGACTTGATCCTCGATACGGAGATCAGCGAGATCATGGTCAACGGTCCCGATCGTGTCTTTATTGAGCGGCGCGGCTTTGTCCAGGCCGTAGCGGGTGTGACTCTCAGCCCGAAGTCCCTGGAAGTGGCGGTCAAGAACATTGCGCGGCGTCTAGGCGATGACATCTCGGAAGAAAAACCCATCCTCGACTCCCGCCTGCCCGACGGCAGCCGTGTTGCGGCTGTCATGCCTCCCTGTAGTTTGAACGGAGTGATTCTGACCATTCGCAAGTTCAGCACCACGCGTTTTGGGGTGGATGACTTGATTGCCGCCGGGACGCTCACTCCCGAAGTTGCCAGCCAGCTTCGCAAGGCCGTCCTCGACCGCCAGAACATTCTGATCGCCGGCGGCACCGGCACCGGCAAGACCACGCTCCTGAACGCCATCGCGAACTTCATCCCCGATCACGAACGGGTTCTCGTCATCGAGGACACCGCAGAGATCCGGATTCACCCGCCGAACCTTGTTCGTTTCGAATCCCGTCGCGAACAAAGCGGTTTTCCGGCTGTCACCATCCGCGATCTCCTGAAGGCCAGCCTCCGTCACCGGCCCGACCGGATCTTGTTGGGGGAGATTCGTGGAGCTGAAGCGTTTGACCTGCTGCAACTGCTGAACACCGGCCATTCCGGGACCATCTCGACGGTTCACGCCAACTCGACGCTTCAGGCTATCAGCCGCTTTACAAGTTGTGTGCTGCAGAGTGGCGTGGAGTTGCCCTACCGCGCCATCAAAACCAACATCGCCGACTCTTTGAACCTTCTCGTCCATATCGAACGCCGGCCGGGGCAGCGCTACGTCTCCGAGGTCATGCGAATCTCCGGATACGAGCCGGAAGCTGACCGCTATGACCTCACACCGATGTTTCTTCGGGAGGCCGCGTGATGAATCCCCCTGCTGACTTCCCCCACGACGGCCGCCGACAGCTTGGAGAGAATCGGGCGTCCGCGGCAGAACTCTCGTCGGAGGCCCGGCGGCGCGGCGAACAGGACGGCCGCGAGTTCGTTCGCCGGGCCCCCGAAGCCGGTGCCCCGGAAAAAGAAGTAGAAACGAGCCTGTCGCGCGAGTCCGAGTTCCAGCGTTTGAACCCCGACAGAAATCTCTTGGCCCCCGTGCGTAGACTGAGCGATGAAGAAAGCGATGGAGGTCGGGGACTCGCCGAGCCCGAACCTTCAACCATGGCGCGCACCAGCCCTTCTGCAGAAGGCGCTGACCTCGAACGGACGGCCATGAGTTCTCCGGCTTCAATCTCGGACGCGCCGGCCCGGCGGTACATCCAGGAAAATTTCTCGGCTTCCGACTGGCTCGCGGTTGTCATCCGCAACCGCGAAACCGGCGAGACGATTCAACGCATTACCACTGCGGAAAGGATTGCCAGCCATGAATTCCAATCCTGGCTTCGCCACAAAAACGCCCATGGCTCAGACATCTATCTCAGCCTGAACACATTCCGCGAACAGGCGCGGGGACGTACCAAGGGCGATCTGAAGGAAATCCGTCACGTCTATCTTGACCTCGATGCGGATGGCCGACGGAAGCTGGCGGCGATCCGAAACGACGATGCTGTTCCTCCGCCCAACTACGTTCTGAGCACATCGCCGGAAAAATATCAGGTGGTTTGGAAAATGGCGGACATCGAGCCGAAAGACGCCGAGTCCCTCCTGCGTGCGCTCGCTCAGCGATTCGGAGGAGATCCTGCTGCCACGGATTCGACTCGCGTCTTTCGCCTGCCGGGATTCAACAACAAGAAGTACGAGCCAAACTTTCTGGTCACGGTTCGCGCTGAAGCGCCGTCAAATCACGTCTACGGCCGCTCGGATTTCCAGCTCGAAAGCTCGCCGAACCTGGCGCCGGTTGCAGCAAGATCACGCTTGGCCGGTCATCCCGCCCTCGCACCTGGCGGCAGTCAGTCAGAGAGAGATTGGTCGTATGCCCTACGCCGCCTGAAACGGGGGGACGATCCCGAGAAGATCATTCGCCGGATCGCGGCCTTCCGCAGCCAAGATCGCTACGATGCGGGAGCCCCTCGCAACCTCATCGCCACGGGCAAAGCCAACCCCCGCTACTACGCTGAGCACACCGTACGTCGTGCCATGAGCCGTCTCGGCATGGCTGTCTCGGAGTCGCATGAAGCACCGCTTCGACCCGGGAGTATCCCTCCCGAAGTCGAACCGAGCCGCTAATGGAGATCGATCATGAAAGCTTTCGGTTTTGCTGTCACGATGGTCTGCAATGGCCTGGCCGTAGTCTGCTTCCCAGCGTTAGCGGGCTCGAACTCCATGCTTACTTGCACGAGGCGGCCATCAGCGCCGTTTCACAGTCGCCGAGGTTCATTCCGTCGTTGTGTTATGGCGCACGCGGGCGCGGTCCTCCTTTGTGCTTTTTTCTTCCGGCTCTGGTGTGGGCACGGCAGGCTGCTCAACTTCTCCCGCGCCCGGGCGGCGCGGCGCGGTTCTGCTTCCGCTGTCCTCCGGATTTCCGGTCTCCTCCCAAAAAGATCGGCTCCGCGGGGACATCTTCCGGCGCCTCCAGAAAATCAAGAGCTGGGCCTTGGGGGGCAGGTGCCACTTTCCTGCTGGGTTCCCCGCATAAGAGCAGGGCAGAAAAAGGAGACTCAAATCATGTATCAGAACCGCATTTCCCTCATCGGCTTCGTCGGCAACGACGCCCAAACCAAGAACACCCAGAACGGAACAGTCGCCAGTTTTTCCGTGGCAACGAAATTCTCGTGGCGAACCCCCCAGGGAGGATACGACTCGCGCACCGAGTGGCATCGCTGCACGGTGTGGGGCAAACTCGCTGAGTTCGCCGGCAAACTGGCGAAAGGCGATCATGTGCTCGTGGAGGGCGAACTGCGCTACCGCGAGTACAAGGTCGACCGCGGGAGCGACGCCGATAACGCTCCCA
Organism: Candidatus Sulfotelmatobacter sp.; assembly: GCA_030037515.1. Classification (GTDB taxonomy): domain Bacteria; phylum Acidobacteriota; class Terriglobia; order Terriglobales; family Acidobacteriaceae; genus Sulfotelmatobacter. The sequence goes on along the minus strand of JASHRE010000247.1, from coordinate 1,394 downwards.
TCACCCGCCGTTCGGCTCAGATCTATGTCAGCCGCATCCTGAAGCTCGACCGGATCGCGAAGCAGGAAGAACCTGCTCCGGAAGGCGATCCGGAAGAGTTCTCGACAGAACCGTCGGCCGCTTGACGCCTGGCAGATTGGCCTCAGCCTGTGGGCCGAGGCCAATCCCCTTCCACTGCTCTTTGAGGCTGTGATCGAATCCCATCCGGCCGCGCCCACCCACGATCAAATGCCCGAACTACCGACGGCGCGAACAACTCTCAAGTTACGCTCCCGGTGGTGCGGGAGCCGGACCATTTGCGGCGGGCGTTGTCGGCGGGAGCGGCGGCTCATTTAACTCAGAGCGCCGGGCGCTTATACTCCGGATGCTTCTCGTCGAACTCGTGGAGTTGAGTTTAGGGGCGTCGATTCGTTCGCTGGGACGCAGTGGGGTTGCGCGCCCTGATTGAAAGCAATCGCCGCCAAGCTCGCTTCTTTGCCGATCGCTTGCGGGCCGCAGGTTTTGACGTGCTGAACGATGTAGTCTTGAAGCAAGTGCTGTTTCGTTTGGGAGGAGCGCGGAAAAGACCCACCAGGTCATTGCTGAGATTCGGGCCGACGGAATCTGCTGCGGTGAACGTACGAGTGGCACGGGCAAAATCGCCATCGACGTACTGCTCCGAGGATTCGGTAGGTGAGGACGATCTAGACAAGCGTTAATCGGTGGTTTTCGCATCCATGTCAGAAAAACCGTTCCCAACCGCCAACGTTCGTCCGCTGCTGCTGACTCTGGCTGTCGTCTTCGCCACGGCAACGGTTGTGTACAGCGTCGCCTGGATGTACTACGTGCGGCGATCGAGCCTGCCGGTCGAGATAGGCATAGACAATTCGCCGACGCCCGGCGGCATTCTGGTAACCAAGGTCTGGAATGGCGGCCCCGCACAGAGAGCCGGTTTGCAGGCGCAAGACATAATCACCGCCATCGATGGCCGCAGCACAGTTCCCCCGGCCAGCTGGAACCGGGTTTTATTTCGAATCTGGAACGCATCTCAGCCAGGAGATACGGTTGCACTGACGGTAAAACGGTCCGGCGAAACCCAACCTCTCTCCATTACCCCAGCGTTTCGTGCTGCCGAAGGGAGCGGCGACGTTCAATCCCTGGCGCGGCGCGGTGCGATCCAGATTCTTGGCTTCTATCCGTTGTTGTTTCTGATTGTCGGTCTGGCACTGCTATTCCTCCGTTCGGATGACACCAATGCCTGGCTCCTGGCATTGATGTTTGCCGGATTCATCACCGAAGCCAATCTGCCGGTCGCCTTTGCGTTGGCGCCCGATCCCCTGGCAGGATTTCTGTATGGCTACGCCGTTCTGGTGCGAGGCATGCTGCCTGCGCTTTTCTACTTCTTCTTCGCGATT
>JASHRE010000024.1 GCA_030037515.1 Candidatus Sulfotelmatobacter sp. | reverse complement strand
ACGTTCTCGATGTAGGAACCACGGTAGATCCGGCCGTCGGCACAATGAATAGCAACTCCCGCAGGCGACTTGCTGTAGGGCGCATACGACTTCTGGGCTGCTTCCAAGCCTGCAAAGAGGAGCGTGTCGGATGGACGCAGAGACGATGCCATAGGCCTCACTTGTACGGGAAACGCTCCTTCCTTCCTGCCTAATGCAGCAGGGCCGAATGGATAAGGCAGGATGGCTGAGAGCTTCACCGGCTCTTTGTCGGGTGTGAGAACCAGGATTTCTCCATCCGGCGACATCTCTTCAATGAATTGTCGGCAATGCCCGCAAGGCGCACCGCCCACGGCTAATGCGGTGATCCCTTTTTCCTCGTGCATGTAAGCGTTCGAACACGCGGATTGTTCGGCGTGGACGGCGAATCCCAAACACTGTCCAGGAATTTCAATGTTGGCCCCGGTATAAAAATCGCCGCTGGCGCCCCGCACCATCGCGCCTACATGAAAATTCGAAATCGGCGCAAGCGAATAACTCTGGGCCAGGGGAAGCAATTCCAGCATTAGGGCATCGGTGGTGAGGTTTTCGTTCTTCGCCAGTTCCGCGACCGAATCCGCCGGAATCCGGCCGCTGTAGGCGGGATCTTCAAGCAGACGGGCAAGAGTAGAGCGCGATTGTACGGTAAATTTCGGCAGCAACTGGACAAGGCTTTCGTTCCGAGCCTCCTCGGCAAACACTGTTGTTCCGATAAATGCGAATCCGAGTACGGATGTTCCCAGTGTTGCCAGAGCAGCGCGGCGTGTCACTTGAGCGCGGTTCGACGATTCCTGCATTGTTCCCCCCAGGGTGCAGCGGATCAGTATAACCGTGGCGCTGACCGTATCACTTCCGCGCGCGAGACGTTAGCGCCATGGCCACAAAGGAGCACGCTGGATATCGACAGGCTTCGCGGTTTTTGCGCGGATTCGTTCGCGACCATGTATTCTGGCGAATCTTCTCCTTCGACGTCGTCTGTTGCAGTCGCGTTTAGGCTGTGTTTGGCTGGCTTCAATTTCTTGGGATGGAGATGTCCGGCGCCTGGTTTTCGCCGACGTGCTGAGCGGCCACTTGGAATCGAATGCAATCGGATCCGACTGAGTTAGCAGAGAGCGCAGCTTAGCAACGAGAACAACAACACTGTAGACTTGGTATGTACCGGATTTTGGGAACCTGCCAGAGCCAAGTCTGTGACCGGTGACAAAAGATTCTCCCCAGGCGGTCCCGGACGGGAAACGATTTGCCGCCTTCAGCCTGAATGACAGTTGGGCGTCGCTGAAGCAATGACCATGCTTTTGAATGGCGCTGCCCCATTCGCCGGTGCGTGGGGATTGGGAGGAGCCCAGGCCATGATCGGGAGGTAAGGTCCTGAACCTTGGCAGTGAAACGAGAAAGGCTCGGTTGTCAGTTGATAGTCCAAATTGCCCGGAGGCGGAGGAGCGAACGGCCCGACGCCCCAATCCACCGCGAGCGGCGTCACCGTGATCGGCGCGGCGGAAAAAGTGCCGGTGGCCACCAACTGGATCTGCTGGCCATTTGCAGTCTGGCTAATTGTGATCGATTGCAGATGGCGGCCACCGCCGCAGGAAAAGGTGACAACTGCAAGGAGCAGGATCAGGCGCATACGCACACCCTTCGACGCCCATTCTAACCCGGCTCAAAAGGGTTATGCGGCCATTTGGCTCCCCACTTCCCGTGCAGCCGGCGCGCGAGAAATGGGGTATCCTTTGCAAAGGCGACTAGGTCAATGGGAGCCTACTTGAATGACTTGACCGCCGCGGCTTCGTCGTCTTTCACATCGAACACGGTGTAGAGCTTCGTGATCTGCAGCAGATCGTTGACTTTCTTGGTGAGGTTGAGCAGCTTCAGTTCCCCGCCTTGGTTCTTTGTGGTCGTGAAGGCGCTGACCAATTCGCCGATCCCCGAGCTGTCAATGTAATTGACTTCCGCCAGGTTCAGCACAATTTTCTTGTTTCCCTTGGAGAGCAGATCGCGCACCGTATCGCGAAGGATGACGCTGCCCTCGCCCAGGGTGATGCGCCCACTGCAATCCACAATTGTGACTCCATCCACCTGCCGACTAGCAACTTTCATGCTCACTGAGAAGCCTCCTCGCCGCCCGCGGCTGCTCCGCGGACGTGCTTGATCAATTTAAGTTCGGTGCCTGTCTGGGAGGGCCGAATCTCGACCACGTCCATGAACGAGCGCATAAGAAAAATTCCCCGCCCCGAAGTTTTCAGCAGATTCTCAGGAGCCAGCGGATTGGGAATCTTGTTCAGGTCCATTCCCTTACCCTGATCGCGGATCGTGATCACCAAGTCGTTGCCGGTTTGTTCAAAGGCGAGCGTGACTTTTTTATCCGCGGCGTACGCATTGCCGTGTAAAACCGCATTGACCGCCCCTTCGCGGACGGCCATCGAAATCTGCATGATCTCGTCTTCGGGAAAGCCGAGATCGGTGGCGATACGCGTGGCTTTTTCCTCCGCGCGGTCGATTGTCTCCAGCGAGGAGTCCAGCGTGTACGAGACCCGTTGCTCGGTCATAGCCATCGATGTCGAAACTGAGTTAATCCGGGACGGCTGGCACGCTCGCACCGCCTGCAGAAGCTGGCCAGAGGCGTTTTCCGGCGAATGCGGTAGTTTGCCTGTGCGGAGGCGGAATTGTCAACGAGAGGATGAATTTGGCAGATGGCTGGTTGTCATCTGCAGAGCAAATCTGTCTGGCAGCGAAGGATCTGAGCGATCCGCGCGAAGCATCGCGGTTTTTGCAATGCGAAACCGCACGCTTGGATCGCGTCCTCATCAAATTGCGTCAGGACGCTGAATCTGGGGTTGTCCCGCTCCATGTCGGGCCTGCGGGTGCTTTAAGCGTCTATAATCTGGCTCAATGAAAACGAATCTTACAGCGCCACTCGGAGTGCGGCTACGAAGAACGTTTCTCGCCGGCGCTCTCGCACTGATCGGCACCGTCGGACTGGCTTTCTTCATCGATTTTTTGATCTTCCGCATTCGCGTCGCGGCGAATTGGAATCCTTACGGATCTGTCGTCGTCGATCACTACTATGCGGTCGGCGAAAAGAGCGGCAAGACCGAATACATGTTCGATCCCCCCCAACCGCAGCCGTGCTCCCATTCGCTCTTCCCGCAGTCGGGATATCAGCCCTGCTGGTATCTGAGTCGGCACCCAGAACAGCGCACGAATGTTTAGCCTTGCCCCAAAGCCATCGGTCATTCCCTAGAACGTCAAGTGCAACGCCCTCTGCAAGAATCGCGGACCGCCGATGGTGTGCTGCAGGACCAGGAGATTACCGTAGGGTGGGCAAGCAAAAACCAAAGTCGATCCGACGCATGGTGTCAGGTTCCGCACTTGATTTGCGGGCTGAATTCGAGATTCGTGACAACGGATCGCGCTTTGACTACGGCTCCAGGCATGACAGCGCCACCGGCGTCGGCGACTGTGCCCGTTGATCGAGCCCAGCGTTTGCTGGGCGCAGCTTCCCGGCGCGGGCGAAGGCGATCGGAATTCCGAGAACCGGCAAAAGGTATGCGCCTCGCGAACGGAGAAGAGAAAAACGAGACGGATCACAGAGCGGCTGCTCAATTCGGGTTGCCTTATAACAAACGGCATCAACGATTTTCAAGGAACCGTTGGGAGCCGGATGTCAATTTTTTTCAGAATTCTCATCGCGTAACCCGCTGCGATCACTCTGGAAAGCTCAGGCCAGTTCTTTCGGGTGCGCAATCAAATTTCTGAAACGAATGTACTAGGGAACTTGCTGTAGGGGACCCGATGCGACGCCCGACATTGGGCTAATCTGTTCGCCACGCAACGCACGTTGTTGATGATAGAAACCGGGTTTTTAATGTTTGACATACTCCCCGAATACGCTGCTATCGCCCCATCGCGCGGGTGGTCGCGGCACCTTTGATATGTCGTTCCACGATATAACTCTGCAAAAAAGTCAACCTCGAAAAAGATGGAAGCCATCCAACTTAGTAAAGGAGGCAGTATGGCAGCAACAACTTACGCAAACGAGAATTTGGCGGTTGTTCGTCGTGGCATCAACTGGGGTGCCGTCTGGGGTGGGGTTTTCACCTTCATGGCCATATGGTCGGTATTCGGCGCGTTAGGAATCGCCACGTTCGCCGGCATGGCGAACCCGAATGTGCCCCGCCCTGTGACCGGAATGAGCGTCGGCGAAAGCGTCTGGGTCATCATTCTGACCGCGATCGCCATGTATGTTGGCGGACTTGTAACTGGCCGGCTTGCCGTGGTTACGACCAGGCATGAAGGTGCTGCTCACGGCCAGGCCATGTTCGGCTTGTCGGTGGTCGGAGTGCTGCTGCTTGTGGTTCTGGCGACGGCTGGGCTGACCACGACTGGACCCACCGAAGTTTCACCACACAGCCCGTACATTTTGGGCGCTATCGCGGATGTGGGCTGGGCCGGATTTGTGGCCTTGTTCCTGGGCTGGATTTGCGCCATGATTGGCGGATCGCAAGGCCAGCTGAAAGGAACGGAAACAGCCGGGTCGGAGACACCGGTCCAGCAGATCCGCAAGGTCGCGTAATCCCGCATTTCTGGGCCGCACCGCTGAGGCCCGGCCCAATGGTGGCTCAGCGGCGCAGCTCACGAAGCGTTTTCGGCTCAAAACGCATGGTTTCCCGGAGAGCAAGAGGATAACTCCCGCCTCAAATCGCGCCATCTTAGCGGCTAATCCGTGGTAATCTCAGGCTGAGCTGAAGGTTAAAGCTAGGAGGTTAGCCATGCGCATGCTTGTCGCAGTGCTTGTCAGTGGGATGGCATGGGCTCAGGCAAACACTGCCAAACCGGCTAGCACGCCGTCGTCCATTGCCGCGGCGTCGAGTACAACACAAGCTCAGACTTCTTACGGGTCGAAAGCGGCTGCTGACCTGAGCAGCGCGCCAGCAGGCGCTAAACTCACAGAGCAGCCTGATCCTAATCTGGCCGTCATTCCCGCAGGATCGAAGATTCCCCTCACCCTCGCCCAGGCGATTTCTACCAAGAACGCTCGCGAAGGGGATGCCGTTTACGCCCAGACCGCGTTTCCATTCGTTTTGAATGACCGCATTCTGGTGCCTGCGGGAACTTACATTCAGGGGCGAATCTCCCACGTCGAGCGTGCAGCCCGTGTTAAAGGCCGGGCCGAGCTTCTCATACACTTCACGTCGTTGATTTATCCCAGCGGTTACACGGTCATGTTGCCGGCTTCGGTCGAAAATACTCCCGGCGCTGAGCACAATGGAGTGAAGGATAAAGAAGGGACGATCCAAGAAGACAAAGATACCAGCAAGCGTGTTGAAGACGCAGCCAAAGGCGGCGCGATTGGGACCATGGCGGGCGCGACCGCGGGGGGAGTGGCCACAGGCGGGCTGAACGGAGCACGAGTTGGTGCTGGCCTGGGAGCCGCGGCGGGGATCGCGTGGGCACTGCTGCGGCACGGTCCGGACATGCGACTGGAAGTGGGAACCTCGATCGAAATGGAAATTCAGCGCGACATTCCCGTGGATACCAGCCGATTCCAAACCACACGCGCAGGCGGGTAGAAAATTGATCAGCACGTTTCCCGACTGCGGCGACCGTTCGATCACGAACGATTGTCTCGGGCTTAAAGGATAATGATACGCGTGATCATCTTTTAGCAGCGGCTTTCGCGGGCTTGCGCGCTCGGCTGCCCTTCTTCGTCTTGTCCAGACGCTCCAGAACCGCAGCGACGATGATCGGCAACCCGACCGTCGCATCAACGAAAACTTCACCGAACCTGCCACCTTCGGCGGGCGGGACAAATTTGCCCCACGAAATCGCTTCACTGTAAGGACTGCCTGAGAGTCCGCCCCAATAAACAGGTTCCGGACAAATACGCAATCCATAGTGATAGCGTTTTAATGGCACATTCTCGCCCAGACGCCGATGCCGGAGTTCAATGAAGGGCCCGAACTGTTGCGACCAGTTGCGCGGCACACCTCCGCCAATCGTAAAAATTCCTAATTTCTTTTGGCGGAGTAACGTTGCCGCGAAATGCTCCAAATCTTCGAAGGGATCGTAGCGGATCCTATGTCGTCCCGTAGACTCGCGCAAGCGATTGTTGAGCGCCGTATCGAGGCCTAGTTCGGAATCGGTGAATGCGGGCACAAACACCGGCACCCCATGTTCAAATGCCGATTTCAAAATCCCCCGCTGGCCCTGCGCGTGTTTCGCCAGATAAGCGCCGATCGCGTGGTTCAGTTTGTAGGAACACATGACTTCGTTGTGGTCCCAGCCCTCAAGCACCGCCGACATCACTTCTTCCACGTCGTCCAGATTCTGCTCGGGTTCGAGCGTGTCGTAGACGCGGTTATATCCCTGGTCATAGAGTTCCTCATCAGAAACTTCAGGATTCGCGCGGAAATGTGCACGCCCCGTGGCCTCCACAAGTCCGTGAGCCATAAGCGCACCGGTCGAAACGATGGCATTGACGATGCCCCGATCGATCAGCTCAGTGATGATCAATCCCTGTTTGGCGACGGTCATGGCGCCAGCCAGCGTCATCACGATGAAAGCGTCTTCGTCGAGCGCCATAGCTTCCAGAACGTCAGCGCCTTCCCCGAGTTGTCGTCCGGTAAAGGCGGTTTTCGCCATAGCGCGCACCAGGCTGTCGACAGAACTAACTTTGCCCAGATCGAGCGGCTCGAGTGGGATGAGGCGATCTTCGATCGGATTATGCAGCTGGCGATCTTTCCCCTCGCCGCCCGGCGATGATGCCGGCGTGTGGGAGGGGTGCGAATTGTCATGATTGCTGTGTTTCAACGCAAGCCTCCAGCTCTTCTTTTCTCCGACTCAATACTCTACAGGAATGCGATCGTTCAACGCCATGAAGCGAATTCCAGGGCGCACGACTCCGGCGCAACCGCTGTAATACACCGCCAGCATGCCCGACAGACGAGCATTCGCAGAGCAAATCGAGGCTTTGGACGCGCCACGAGATGCGCCCCAAAAAACATCGTGTGGGCCTGCGGAAAGCACTCAACGAACCGAAATGATTTCGTAGTTGCGAAAGCTGCGGATCTGGTGCGAACATCACGCTTAATGCACTCACCGACGATCTGCTGGCCGCCTTCAAGCGGTTCTTTTGCCGGAAAAAACGACCCGCAATGTGGGCGAAAAATCCGATCAGCCGAGCGTGAGCGGCACTTGAGTATCAGGGACCAGAACTCTTTCTGCCCGGCCCGCGTCGCACCCAACTGGAGGCAGTCTGGGCGGAAGATCGGACACGGCCGGAACCTTGCGCTCACCTTGCGCTCTCTGGTTGGTCCAGTGCCGAAGTCTCGCGGAGACGGATCTGCTGGCGCACCCAGGCCGAAGGCGCTCGAAGTCATTCTGCGCTCAGATCCATCGTCGGAAACACTGCGGCGCCTCGAAGGCATAGAGTCGGCGAATCCGCTCGCGCGAGTCCTCAACCAGCACAGAATGTAATCCTAGATTCAAGCCGCCGGGCGCGACGACCCGGAGTCAGCTGAGTGCTATATTGAATCGCAGAGGTCGAGAGCGAGTGGCGCTGGAAAAATTTCGCGTGGCTCTGGTACAGATGTCGTGTGGGCCGGAGCCGGAAGAAAATTTAGCCAAGGCCTTGGGCCGCGTGGCCGATGCGGCAGGGCGCGGCGCACGAGTGGTCTGCTTGCCGGAATTATTTCAAACGCAATACTTCTGCCAGCGCGAAGACCATACCTTGTTCGATCTGGCCGAGCCGATTCCAGGTCCAAGTTCTGAGAAAATTGGGGTGGCGGCGCGCAGTCATGGAGTCGTCGTGGTCGCTTCGTTGTTCGAGAAGCGCGCGCCGGGTGTGTATCATAATACGGCCGCGATTTTCGACAGCGATGGATCTCTGCGCGGACTCTACCGCAAGATGCATATCCCCGATGATCCGCTCTATTACGAAAAGTTTTATTTCACGCCGGGGGATCTCGGGTTTCGCGCGCTCGACACGAGTGCGGGGCGATTGGGAACACTGGTGTGTTGGGATCAATGGTATCCCGAAGGTGCACGGCTGACCGCGCTGCAGGGAGCGCAGGTCCTCTTTTATCCTACGGCAATTGGATGGCATCCCACGGAGAAAGCCGAGTTCGGAGTCGCGCAACACGACGCCTGGCGCACGATTCAACGCGCGCATGCGATAGCGAATGGCGTTTACGTCGCTGTCGTGAATCGCGTGGGCTTTGAAACCGGAAACGTGCGAGGAAAATCGGCGCCCGGCGAGGGACTTGAATTCTGGGGCAGATCGTTTTTCTGCGATCCCTTCGGCCGCGTCCTCTCCGAAGCGTCGCATGATCGCGAAGAAATCCTGGTTGGCGAGGTCGATCTAAAGGCGCTCGAGGAGATTCGCCGCAATTGGCCATTTCTGCGTGACCGTCGCATCGACGCCTACGCGCCAATTACGAACCGGCTGCTGGACTGACGAGGATGCAGAAGGCAACCGAGTCCGGTGTCAGCAAGCCCGGTATGCTTGGAAGCGCAGGAATGTTCGTTCTCGACCTGCTGGGCGTCGTGCTCGGCCCGGCCATACTTGAAAGCGCGCTGTGGCGACTGCCAGTTCACTCGCTCGTGGGGATCGTTGTAAAAAAATGGTGCCTCGATTCCGTTGTCGCCGCGTTCATGGGGTTCATGATGTATCGAGCGTGGCGCGTCCGCACCTCAAAATGGGCTTGGACAATCCTCCCGTTGTGGTTTGTGTGTGGTGCCCTGACCTACGGCGGGCCAACACGCGAAAACTCCATCCTAGCCAAGCATGAGACGGTCTGGATGCATTTCTCAGGTGAAGGTTGCGCCGCGCGGGCAACAGGCTGTCGCGAGGTTTTGGCGTTTTCAGCGCCGTTGATCCGTCCGGCTGCATACCCCGGAGCTGCATTGCTTGCGTCACACATCCTCAGTCCAGCGACGTCCCTGATCGAATCCAATAACAGTCTCAAGAACCCATCCGATGAAAACCTCGCCAATTCCTAAGGCTCTCGGCCTTCGCATGCCCGCCGAGTGGGAACCGCATTCCGCGACGTGGCTTGCGTGGCCGCATTATCGCGACGACTGGCCGGGAAAGTTTGAGCCGATACCGTGGGTTTACGCGGAGATCATCCGTAATTTGGCGAAGCATGAGCGCGTGGAATTGATCGTAAACAACGCTGCGGCGGCTCGGCAGGCTCGTCGGGTGCTGGAACGCGCCAATGTGCTCTCGAACGATATTCGCTTTCATCATTGGCGGACAGATCGTGTGTGGCTGCGCGATTCTGGAAGCATTTTTGTGAAGCCGCAACCGGACAGCCGAGGGCGGCTGTCCCTAGATGAGCATGCGGAATGGTACGAGTGTGGCGCGAGCGGTCCCGCCCGCGACCTCGTCGCCCTAAAATTTCGCTTCAATGCATGGGCGAAATATCCCAATTGGCGAAAAGATGACAAGATCGGTAGCCTAATGGCGAAAGTTGCAGTTACCGTTCGAAAATCGCGCAGGTTGAGCCACGCAGACAAATCAAGGATGAACCACGTGCAAGAGATTCATCCTGTTTCCCTCGGCAAGCGCGTCATTCTCGAAGGCGGATCGATTGACGTCAACGGCGCCGGGACGATCCTGACCACCGAAGAATGCCTGCTCAGCAAAGTGCAGGAACGCAATCCGCACATGACTCGCGTGCACTACGAAAAGGCGTTCGCCGATTATCTGGGCGCGCCACATACCATCTGGCTCGGACGCGGCATCGCTGGCGACGACACGCACGGTCACGTCGACGACCTCTCGCGCTTCGTTGCGAGGGACACCGTGGTCACGATGATCGAGCCGAATGCAAAAGACGAGAACCATGCTCCGCTCCGGGCCAACCTCCGCCGGCTGCAATCTGCCCGCGATCAGGATGGACGCCAGTTGCACATCGTCGAAATCCCCATGCCTCAGCCAGTCGTCTTTGAAGGCCGACGCCTGCCCGCGAGCTACGCGAATTTCTACATCGCGAACGGAGTTGTTCTTGTTCCCGTGTTCAATTCTGCTAACGACCGCACCGCTCTCAACGCGCTCGCGCAAGTTTTTCCCACACGCGAAATCGTGCCCATTTATTCGGGAGACTTTATCTGGGGATTTGGCGCAATCCACTGCATGACGCAACAGCAGCCCGCATAGACAGATCGAGTCGAGACCAAAAAAATGCGGGCTGGCAAGGAGCCCGCAAACAAAGCACTCTAGCAATCAATCCCAAGCCCGCACCAGGAACTGGACCGGGACTCGGGTTTGGTGGCGGAGAGGGAGCCGGCGTGCCGTTTCCCGGACGCTTCGCCCCGGGATTGGGATTGTTCGGGTTCGGATTATTCGGATGCGGGTTGTTCGGTGGAATTGTTCCCGATCGGATTTGTGTTTGGAGTCGTGTTCGGAGCTGTTCCCGTCGCCGCTCCTGGAGCCCCGGATTGCCCGGGGGTACCCGCCTGCCCCGGCGCACCTGCTTGACTAGGAGCTCGGAGGTTGCCCCGCTGAGCCTTGTCCCGACGTACCTGCGCCACCACCAGCGCCGCCCGCTTGCGCCACGACCAACGTTGCGCAGAAGAAAACTACTGCTAATAAGAGAACTCTCTTCATGGGTGACACTGCCTCCGGTCTACAGGAGCTTGCTGCGCTGCGGCGCGCTATGATCAGTCTCAGAGCCAGGCATCGCAGAAACTATCATGCGGATGCCGTAAAGGGCAGATTCAGGGAAAGGTAAGGTACAGCGCGGGAGGGGAAATACCGCGTGCCAAGACCTAGATCGCTGGCTCCGGCGGATAATGACAAGGTCGGCCCACTGTGACGACGCTTGAGGTGGATACTTACTTTTGAAAACTACTTGCGATACTGCGTCGGCTGCGGCCCTTTTTCCAGCATCTGCCGATCCCAGATCGCGCCCTCGCGCGTATAGCTGGCAAGTTCGAAATCCTGCGTCAATTCGAGCGCGTCGGTCGGGCAGGCGTCTTCGCACAATCCGCAGAACATGCAGCGGCTCAAATCGTAGGTAAAGTTGGTGAGTTCCTTGCGCCGGGTTTTTTCGTTTCGTTCGCTCGCAACCACAATGAGATGCTCGGGGCACGCCAAGGCGCAAAGATCGCAGGCAATGCACATGGTCTCGTCCGTGTCCGGATTCACATTGAGCCGCGGAGCCCCGCGGTAGCGCTCGGCGATTTGCGGCCGCTCCAGCGGATACTGCTCGGTGTAGATTTCCTTCGGGTCCTGATAACGGAAAGTAACGCGCAGACCCTGCAGTAGATCGACCAGGAAAACCTTGCGGAGCAGACTTGGCATCCCCATGCCGCTCAGCATACCACCAATCTCAAATTCGGCCCAACTTGACGATGGTAATCTATTTGTCATTCAGAGCAAGCCGATGTCGCGCTAAGAAGAACCCTGCCCCCGCAGCGAAGTCGAAGGGATCCGGATCCGAGCGAACCGGGCCCCCAACGTGCCCGCTGTTGGTGTGAATGGTGGGCAAAGCATCGCGCTTCTTGCGATGCAATGTCGCGCGCTATGAGCGCTTCTTTGTGAAGCTGCACAACCACCAACCGGCCGGCTGGTCGGGCTCCCAAGCTCCGGTACAGAACTCGATCGGGAACTTTTCTCATCGCGTCTCCGTATGTCTTACCAGAGGACGGCGGACGGGGATGAAAGCTTATCTAACGAATCGGTCCAGCAATACGTGGGCTCTGGCAGCGGTCACTCTGATTCTGGTTGCGTATCCAATCGCCCGAATCCTTGTTCCCGCGGTAGTCCACGCCGTTGTACCGAATGCCGTCCGGAGCGTGCTCAAGCTGATCTGAACTGTCCTGGCTCTCGAGGCTGGCACAAGGGAGCCAAAGCTACAATGGGAACAGGGTTTCGCTTTCGTGCCAGACAAGACGACCACAAACTTCTCTGACATCAGTGAGCAACATGCCGACACTGCCTCCGACGAGCTTTGGATGGAGGAAGCGCTTCGCTGCGCCCAGCGCGCGCTTGACCTTGGAGAAGTGCCTGTCGGCGCGATCTTGATTTTCGACGGTAAGATCGTGGGCCGGGGATGGAACCGCAACATTACAGATTCCGATCCGAGCGCGCATGCCGAGATCCTGGCATTGCGAGAAGCCGGAGCCCACATCGGGAACCATCGGCTTGGGCAGTGCGAACTGTTTGTTACAATTGAACCGTGCGCGATGTGTGCCGGCGCTATGATGCACGCGCGCATTCGGCGCCTGGTGTATGGAGCGGACGACCCGAAGGCGGGTGCGGTGCATTCGGCGATGCAGGTGCTAAACCATCCTCAGCTGAATCATCGCATCAAGGTAGGTAGCGGAGTGCTCGCGGGCCGCAGCGCGGAGATAATGCAGGAGTTCTTTCGGAGGCGTCGCTAACCGCTTGGTCTTCACGCGGGGCTCGCGACCGGTTTATTTGAGGGTACGTGGCTCTTTCATTTCAGAGCTTTTGTTGTAACTGGCGGCTGAGTACTGGCGTCTAACAAATGGTTTTGACGCCGAGAGGTGCGTGAGTGGTTGAAACGATCCGACTCGAAAGCCATAAAACAACTTATCTCGCCGGGTATAGCCGAAAATGCGGTATGTGCGGCGAATTTTGCACTCTTCCTGCACTTTCTTCAAAATCATCTCTAATTTCAGCTTCTGGACTATGGCGCTTCACCCCACTTAGGGGCAGATCTGTCCCCAAGTCATACTGAAAAAAGCCTCCTCGGAAATCGTCATGTCAGACATTCCCTGCACGATTGGATCTGATTTGTCCACGATTTTGTAGTGAATGTCCGCTTCCAGCGTGTAGTTAATCTCACCGTGCTTCTTTCCTCCGCCCCCCAGGCACGGCTCGAGCATAATCTTTCGCTGCGCAAAGAAGGTTTGTTAGGATGACAAGCAAACTGCCACTAGCAAGAAAACCGAGGTGTTTGCGTGCTTGTGACTCGGCGCAAGATTTAGAACTGGAAGCTGAAGGAGGACCCATGGTGACGCGCCGCGAATTTCTCGATGCACTTGCCGTTGGAACGGCCGGGCTTGCCCTGCGAACCTCCGCAAAAAGTTACGCTCAGATCGTTGGTTCGAATGAGCGGGTTAATTTTGCGATTATCGGTTTGCATGGACGTGCTTATGCGCATCTCTCCTCTCTCAAAGCAAACCGCAGTTTGGCCCGAGTTTCCAGAGTCTGTGACGTGGATAGCAACATTTTGGACAAGTTCAGTGAAGCGACGACGAAGGAACTGGGCGAGGCGGCCAAGTCAGAAAAGGATTTCCGCCGCGTACTCGAGTCAAAGGATGTGGACGCCATCACCATCGCCACTCCCGACCACTGGCATGCACCCATGGCCATCGCGGCGTTACAGGCGGGCAAACATGTCTATCTCGAGAAACCTTGCAGCCATAACCCCGCTGAAGGCGAGATGCTGGTTCAGGCGCAAAGAAAATACGGCAAGCTGGTGCAGATGGGAACGCAACAGCGCTCGTCCCCGCACACGATAGAGATCGTCGGGAAAATCCATTCCGGTCTGATCGGCAGGCCTTATTTGGCAAAGTCTTGGTACGTGAATACGAGGAAGTCGATTGGCACCGGGAGAGAAGTACCCGTCCCTCGCGAACTGGATTGGGATCTTTGGCAGGGGCCGGCGCCGCGCAGATCTTATCGCGACAATGTCCATCCTTATAACTGGCACTTTTTCAAAATCTGGGGTACCGGTGAAGCGCTAAACAATGGCACGCACGAAGTAGACGTTTGCCGGTGGGCACTCGGTGTCGACCTTCCTAGGCGCGTCAATGCAACGGGAGGTCGATACCAGTTCAAGGACGATCAGCAGTTCTATGACACGCTAGCGGTGAATTTCGAATATGACGACTCGATGATTTCCTGGGAGGGCAGAAGCTGTGAGGGAATGAAATTGTATGATCGCGGTCGCGGCTCGACGATTTTGGGAACCGCCGGAACAGTGCTGGTCGACCGCGGTGGCTACGAAATCTACGACTTGAAGGGCAACAAGACCAGCGAATTCAAAGTCGAAAAAGCGAGCAGTTCGGCGGACCTGATCGGCCGTGATTCCATGACGGATGCGCACTTTGCGAATTTCCTTGCGGCCATGCGCAAGGGTGAGAAGCTCAACGCTCCCATCGCTGATGGAAACATCGCCGTTACGATGCTGCAGCTTTCAAACGTTGCTTGGGAAGTACATCGCGAGCTAAATCTCGATACGAAAAATGGCCACATTCAGGGCGATGTCGAAGCGATGAAGCTGTGGGCCCGCGAATATGAGACAGGTTGGGAACCGCATGTTTAACGACCAGTGCCCAACCACCGTCTCCCGCCGCAGCTTCATTCGCTCAAGCGCATTAGTTGCGGCAGGTCTCGCCGCTTCGAATAAGCTTCCGTCACTGTTGGCTCAACAACGGTCATTGGCTAATAATCCCCTCCCGATCAATCTGGGTTTGGCCAGCTACACGTTTCGCAATTTCAGCCGCGCCCAATTAATTGGATTCATGAAGCAAGTCAAGGTATTCGCGTTGAATGCCAAAGATGCCAAAGACCATCTTCCGATGGATCCCCAGCAGGAAGCGGCCGCACTCTCCGACTATGCCACGTCAGGAATCAAACTTCACGCTGCCGGAGCTATCTATTTTGCCAAAAACGAAGACGAGGATATTCGGTCCAAGTTTGAATATTGCAAACGGGTCGGAATCGGGACCATCGTCGCCGGCGACCCCGCAGTAGAGACCCTGCCGCGAATTGAAAAGTTTGTCAAGAAATACGACATCCGGATCGCCATCCACAATCACGGTCCGGAAGACAAACTATGGCCTTCGCCTCTGGACGTGTTGAAAGCCGTCAAAAACATGGACCAGCGCATGGGTTGCTGCATCGATGTTGGTCATACCGTTCGCGCCGGAACCGATGTGGTGCAGGCCATCCGCGAAGCTGGTCCCCGGCTGTTCAACATCCATATGAAAGACCTCGCAGACTTCAAGAGCAGGGAAAGCCAGGTCGTTGTCGGGGAAGGCCTCATGCCCGTGCGGGAAATATTCGCCGGTTTGATCGCGATCCGTTACCAGGGCTTCGTGGACCTGGAGTACGAAATTCATCCCGATGATCCGATGCCGGGCGTCATCAGCAGCTTTGCTTACATGCGGGGCGTGCTTGCAGGCATGGGGAACTGCCCCTGAAAATGCCAAGCTAACTTGGGCGATGCTGATTGATGGAGATCCTCGGTTTTTCGCCGACCCCCGCCATGCCAGATATCGTCAGAATGTGCTACGAATCCGCACCCCGTTCCGGACAAGGAGGACTGTCTATCCGCACTGACATAACTCTACCGGGAGTGGGCGGAAACATGGTCTTCAAAATGCGTTCACTTCGCCTTTTGTTGTTGGCTACCGTTTCGGCCGCCTTCTCAGGCTTGCTGCTCGCACAGTAGGCACGTCTCGATGATCCTGAAATTGACCAGGGGGCCGGCAAACTACTCGACCAGATGACCCTAGAAGAACAAATTGGCCGGCTTGTACATCTCGCGGACAGTTCCACTGGCCCCGGTGTGCTCCATCGTGTCTTTTCGGTAATGCTGAGTAACTTGAGGGTCCGGCGGCGATCTTCAGAAAAGGTAACCTTGCGCCACCCAGTACTGCCAATCGGCGATGGCCTGAGCAGTTGATTTGTTTTCGTCCATGGGGGTGAGCTGACACAACGGAACCGCTACTTTCCGGCCTTGCCAGCGGATGAGGACGAGCATGTCGCCGGTGCAGTTTTCTTCTGGTGCAAGGCA